>NZ_JBFAAF010000028.1:0-94338 GCF_040639595.1 Micromonospora sp. NPDC023814 | reverse complement strand
GACGCCGCCACCAGGCCCGCGCACGCTGGTTCCACCAACGCACCCGACTGAACCGCGACTACGCCCTGGTCAGCTAACAAATGGCGGCTGCCGTACTAGAGGCCGCAGCCGGCCGGCGTGGGCAGGACCCGCCTGTCGGGGACGGTCAGCCGGCCACGGCCAGGTCCGACCGGGTGACGTCGGCCGGGTCGAACTCGGCCCACACGCTCTGGCCCAGGCCGTCACGCTCGACGCCCCAGCGGTCGGCCAGCCCCGCGACGATGTGCAGGCCGCGGCCGTCGACGGCGTCCGTGTCGGCCACCCGCATCCGCGGGCCCGCGGCGGCGCCGCCGTCGGTGACCCGGATCTGCACCTGCTGGCCGGCGGCGGAGCTGCGCACTCGCCAGGCCACCCGGACCACCCCGCCGGGCAGCGGGTCGGCGTGCCGGACCGCGTTGCCGACCAGCTCGGCCAGGACCGCGACCAGGTCGGCCAGGAGCGGCGGGGGTACGACGCCGGTCAGCTCGTCGGCGAGCCGGTGCCGCGCCAGCCGCGCCCCCGTGGCGTGGTGGGGCACCACCACGCACCATGCCCGTTCGGCAGCTCCCGTCGACACCTTCGCCCCTTCACGCCCCGCCGCCCGTCGCCGGTCCCCCGCGCGGCAGCCGCACCTCTGCGACCGTACCGCCACCGGCCCTCGGCCGGAGGAATACCCATCCATTCTGCTGTTCAACGATCCGGCGGACGAGATAGAGACCGAGACCGGCCCCGGGATAGCGGCGGCGGTCGCCCGACTCCCCCTGCCAGAACCGGTCGAACGCGCGCTCCACGTGCTCCGGCCGGATGCCGATGCCGCGGTCGCTGACCCGGAAGGAGACGGTCGCCCCGTCCGCGTCCGCGCTGATCTCGACGGGGGAGCCGGGCGGGGAGTACTTGCCGGCGTTCGTGCACAGCTCCGTCAGCACGGTGGCCAGGCTGGGCCGGTGGCCGAGCGCCCTGGGCAGGTTGGCCGGGAGGCGGAGGACGAGCCGGTGCCGCAGCTCCGCCGGCAGGTCGGTCACCGTCGCGCGCAGCGCGTCGCCGAGGTCGTACGGGGCGGGCGGCTCGTCGCCCGGGCCCGGCTCGGCGGCGGCGGAGAGCAGCCGGTCGACCAGCCGGGCCAGCTCGTTGGCGCGCTGCCCGATGACCCGGGCGGCCTGCCGCCGGTCGGTCTCGGTCAGCGACTCCCAGTGGTCGGTGAGCGTGTCGGCGTAGCCCTTGATCACGGTCACCGGCGTACGCAGCTCGTGGCTGGTCACGGCGACGAAGAGGTCCCGGTCGTGGTCGCGCCGCTGCTGGTCGGTGATGTCGCGGAAGGTCACCACGTGCAGGGTGCCGGGGCCGGGCAGCTCCCCGGAGGTGATCTTGAGCCAGCGGCCGTCCGGCAGCCGGTGGTCGAGCACCTGCCCGGACGGCGGCAGCGGGAAGGGCAGCGGCCGGTTGAGCGCCTCGGCCGCGGAACGGCCGGTGACCTGGGCGGCGGCCGGGTTCCAGAGCCGCACGTGCCCGTCCCGGTCGACCACGGCCAGCCCGTCCGCCAGCGCCGCCACCACCGGGCCGTCGCCGTGCACCGGCAGCCCGGTCTGGTCGCCGTACATGTGGGCGATGCAGGAGGCGATGTAGCCCATCGCGTCGTGCCGGCCGGCGTCCCGCGTCCCGTCCTCGCCCGGGTAGAGCGCGTGCAGGCTGCCGACGGTCAGCCCGCCGACCTCCGCGCGGGCGACCACCATCCGGAGCAGGCCGCGTGCGGCCAGCTCGCCGGCGAGCCTGCCGGTGAGCCGGTCCGTCCGGACCTGGCGTACCCGGGTGCCGGAGAGCAGGCAGGCGACGGCCGGGTCGTCGGGCGGGACGGGGCGGCCGATGATCCACTCGACGGCGCCGGCGGCGGCGATCACCCGGCCACCGGTCGGCGTGAACTCGACGAAGGCCATGCCCGCCGCGTCGAGCGCGGGCCGGACCACCCGGAGAAGTTGGGTGAGGACGGGGACGCCGGCGCCGCCGGAGTTGATCGAGTCGATCACCGCGGTGCGGCCGGCGATGAGAGCGGAGAGGTCGGTACGCTCCGGCATGCCCCGAGTGTGCCCCGACGGTCGGTTTCCGGACACCCCTGCCCGGCCGGATCCCGCCCACCGGTCCGGGCCGCCCGCGTCGGGCCGGGCGGGCCGGGGACGCGGTTCGGGCGCGCGGTCAGCGGCCCAGGTGGGCCAGCGCGTGCGCCGGCCGGTCGGTGATGATGCCGTCCACTCCGGCGGACAGGACGAGGTCCAGGTCGGCCGGCTCGTTGACGGTCCACACGTAGACCTGGTTGCCCGCCGCCCGCAACGCGGGCACGAGCTGCGGGCGGGCCCGCACCAGCGCCACGCCGGGCCCGGCGATCCGGGCGCCGAAGGGCAGCCGCCCCGCCCGCAGCCAGGGCGGCAGCACCTCCAGCAGCAGCACCGTGGGCAGCGCGGGGGCCAGCTCCCGCGTCCGGCGTACGGCCAGCGCGGAGAACGACATGACGGTGACGCGTACCGGATCGTCCGGTTTCGGCTCGGTCAGGCCGTACCGGCGCAGCAGCGCGACGAGCCGGCGCTCGACGTCGCCGCCGTAGCGGGAGGGGTGCTTGGTCTCCACGAGCAGCCGGACCGGCCGCCCGGCGGCGAGCACCGCGTCCAGCAGCCGCTCCAGGGTGAGCAGCCGGGTGTGCGACTCGTCCAGCACCTCGTCCCCGTCGGCGGGCACGCAGCGGGGGTGCCAGGAGCCGAAGTCCAGCGCCTCCAGCTCGGCGAGGGTACGCGTGCTCACCAGGCCCTGGCCGTTGCTGGTGCGGTCGAGCCGGCGGTCGTGCACGCAGACCAGGTGCCCGTCCCGGGTCAGCCGGACGTCGCACTCCAGCCCGTCCGCACCCTCGTCGAGGGCGCGCAGGTAGGCGGCGAGGGTGTGCTCGGGCAGGTCGTACGAGGAGCCGCGGTGCGCGAAGACCAGGGGTGCGCCCATCCCGTCCGCCTAGAGGACGTGGCCCGGCTGCCCGTTCCCGCCGACGACGGGTCTCCCGGCGGCGGCCCACTCGTCCATCCCGCCCGCGACGTTGCGCACCTGGTCCCAGCCGTTGCGCATCAGGTACGCGACGACCTGGGCGGAGCGCCCGCCGGAGCGGCAGATGACGGCGACGTCGCGGTCGGCGGGCACCTCCGCGATCCGGGCCGGCAGCTCCATCATCGGCAGGTGGTGTGCGCCGGGAGCGTGGCCGGCGGCCCACTCGTCGTCCTCCCGGACGTCGAGCAGGTAGGCGTCGTCGGCGATCTCGGGCACGGTCACGGTGGGAACCTGGGGTCCGAACACGCGCCAAGCCTAGAACCTCGCCCGCCGACCGTCGGCGGGCGGTCGGTGCGGCCGGGTGCGGCCGGCGGCGGCATCCCGCACGTCACAGTCGGGTGACCCACCGGGGGTTGGCCCGGGCCCACTCCGGCACCCGGGTGCCGCGGACCGCCTCGAACAGCCCGTTCCCGCCGTTGTCGAGAACCACGTACGACACCTGGTCGATGGTCTGCGGGTGGGAGGGCACCTGCACGCCGCGCAGCGCGTCGGCCGGCAGGTCGCGCAGCGCGAGGACCAGGTCCTCCAGCGGTACGCCGTTGGTGTCCACGGTCAGCGAGCTGCCCACCGCCCGGATCACCTGGTCGAGCTTGACGGGATTGGTCCGCAGCGACGTCTCGCTCGTGCGCTCCAGCAGGGCCCGGAGCAGTTGCTGCTGGTGCGTCTGTCGGTCGTAGTCACCGCCGGGCAGGTCGTAGCGTTGGCGGACGTAGTCCAGCGCCTCGCCGCCGTCCATCTGCTGGCAGCCGGGGTGGAAGACCCGGTCGGTGTGGATCGAGCGGACCTCGGTGTCCACGCACATGCGTACCCCGCCGAGCAGGTCGATGACCTTGCGGAAGCCGGAGAAGTCGATCAGGGCCGCGCCGTCGAAGCGGATCCCGGTCAGCCGGGCGAGGGTGGCCGAGAGCAGCCGGGTGCCCGGCTCGCCGCCCCCGCCGTGCTCGTACGCCGCGTTGACCTTGTCCTGCCCGCCGCCGAAGCCGTTGCCGGGCGGGATGGCGACCAGCAGGTCCCGGGGGACGGAGACGAGGTACGCCTCGCGCCCGCCGGCCGGCACGTGCACGATGAGGATGCTGTCCGACCGGCGGTCCGCCGCGCTGCCGCTCTGCCACCGGTCGGTCCCCACGAGCAGGTAGTTCAGCGGCCCGTCGGGGTCGGTCCGCTCCCGGCGGGCGGTGGGGTCGAGCAACTGCTCCCGCACCACGGTGCGCTCGTACCGGTCGCCGAGCACCCGGAGGCCGACCACGGCGAGCCCGGCCAGCAGCACCACGGCCAGGCCGAGGCCGAGCAGGACGCGGGGCCAGCGGGCGCGGCGCGGCCGGGCGGCCCGGGCGTCGGCCCCGGCCCGATCGTCGCGCGCCGATCTGGACGTGACTCCTCCCCGCGGCCGTACGTGAATCTCTCTCACGTCAGGCTACGGGCGGCTCCGTGCTCCCGGGCCGCTTCACCGAATTTGCCCGGCCGCCGCGCGCTCGGGCGGGCCGGGCCGGCGCTAGGTGCGGCTGGATATCACTTGAGGGTTGGCGAAGACGAACTCGGCCAGTTTGTCCTGCTTGACCGCGCCGAACATGTCCAGCGTCTCCTGGCTCAGCGTCTCCCGGCTGCCGTCGCCGTGGAAGGTGCCGCCGTTGGTCTTCAGCATGACCAGGTCGTTGCCGGTGACGCCGCGCATCGTGAAGATGAAGTCCGCGACGGGTACCCCGCCGGCGTCGAGGATGAACGCCTTGCCGGCCGCCTTGATCAGCTCGTTGAGCTTGAGCGGGTTGGTCAGCGTGCCGTTCTCCGTGGCCTTCTTCGCCATCGCCTTGATCAGCTGCTGCTGGTTCTGCTGGCGGTCGTAGTCGCCGTTCTTCAGGGTCTTGCGCTGGCGGGAGTAGTCCAGCGCCGCCCAGCCCTCCATCTCCCGGCAGCCCTTCTTGTGCACCACCGGGGTCATCCGCTTGCCGGTCTTCTTGGCGTCCGCGTTCCACATCGGCTTGCCGTCGACGTACGACATGTGGATCGACGTGACCTCCTGGCTCACGCAGATGCGCACCGAGCCGAGGGTATCGATGATGTTCTTGAAGCCGCCGAAGTTGATGATCGCCATGCCGTCGAAGCTGACCCCGGTCAGCTTCTTGATGGTCTTGGCCATCAACTGCGCGCCGCCCTCCCAGCCGCCCCCGTTCCGGGCGCCGAACTGGAACGCGGCGTTGATCTTGTCGGTCCCGTGGCCCGGGATCTCCACCTCGGTGTCGCGCGGGATCGAGATCATGTACGCCTGGTCGTGCGTCGCAGGAATGTGCAGCACGATGATGCTGTCCGCCCGGACGTCGTCGGCGGCCCACCGCTCCCGGGCGTCCACGCCGAGGAGCAGCATGTCGATCGGGCCGTCCAGGTTGGCACCGCCCTCGGCGTCCGACTTGCCCGCGTCGCCCAGCAGGTTGCGCTGGGCGATGCTGCCGGTGGCCTTGCTGATCAGGGCCTTGCTGCCGACGATCGCGACGCCGCTGGTCATCATCAGCACGGCGCCGAGGATCAGGGTGAGTCGGGCCCAGAGCGGGTCCATGCGGCGCGACCGCTTCTTCGCGGGCCCGCCGCCTGTCTTCCCGCCCTTCCCGGGCCGGGTCGGGGTGGTCGTGGCGGCCCGCGCCGGGCCGCCGGGGGACTCCACCGCCGGAGGGCGACGGCTGGTCTGAACCGGCATGCGTGCTCCAGCTCGCGTGATCAGGGGGCGGGATCACTGTACGGACGCTTTCCCGTCCTGGGTAGTTCGTCGGGACGTCAATTGGCGTTGTCCCCGCCGTCATTCAGGAAAACTGTCCAAACGTCCAGATCGATACGACCGGTCGGCCGTTGGCTCACAGGAAACGCGAAGCCGGCCCCCGACCCGCGACGACGTCCGTCGATCACGGTGGGGGCCGGCGTCGATGCGGAGCGGGTCAGCTCCCGGTGCCGTCGGCCTTCTGGTTGGCCTTCACCCACGCGGTCATGGTGTCGGCGGACATCGCCTTGTACATGGCCAGCGCCTTCTCCTTGTCCGAGACCACCACGGATTCCCCGTTGATGGTCTGGCTGCCGACGTGCGGGCTGGTCACGAAGGTGAGGTTCTCGCCCCGCAGGTTGCGGAACTGCACCGCCATGTCGACCAGCGAGAAGCCCTCGTCGACGGTGACCGCGGCGGTCACCGACTTGAGGAAGTCGTTCAGCTGCTTCGGATTGGTCAGCGTGCCCGTGCTCGCCGCCTTGTCCATCAGCGCGCGGAGGAACTCCTGCTGGTGGCGCATCCGGGCGAAGTCGCCGTCCGGGAACTGCTTGCGCTGCCGGATCCAGTCCAGCGCCTCGGCGCCGTCCATGTGGTTGGTGCCCTTGGTGAAGGTCCGGTACGGCTTGTGGATCGAGGTGATGGTCCGTTCGACCTTCAGGTCGACGCCGCCCAGGGCGTCGGTGACCTGCTTGAAGCCGGCGAAGTCGATCGCCATCACGTGGTCGAGCCGCACGTCGGTGAAGCACTCCACCGTCCGGACGGCCAGCGGCAGCCCGCCGAACGCGAACGCCGCGTTGATCTTCCCGCGTTGGCCGGAGCCGCACTCCGCGTTCGCGCCCTCGGGGATCGGCACGTAGAGGTCGCGGGGGATGGAGACCAGGTAGGCCTGCTGGTGGTCGGACGGGATGTGCATCACGATGATCGTGTCGGCCCGCCACTTGCTGGACTGGTCCACCGGGGCGTCCGGGTCCCGCGAGTCGCTGCCGACCAGCAGGATGTTCAGCGCGCCGTCCACCGCCTTGGCCGGCCGGCCGCCGGTGATTTCGGAGAACGGGTCGGTGCGGGCCAGGTCGTCGTTCAGGCT
This sequence comes from Micromonospora sp. NPDC023814, assembly GCF_040639595.1. NCBI lineage: Bacteria > Bacillati > Actinomycetota > Actinomycetes > Micromonosporales > Micromonosporaceae > Micromonospora > Micromonospora sp. NPDC023814. The sequence continues at coordinate 87,412 of NZ_JBFAAF010000028.1, read as the reverse complement.
CCGGGCGTAGAACCAGGCGCCGGCCCCGCCCAGGAGCGCGAGCACCAGCACGGCGACGCCGGCCACCAGGCCGATCCGGCCCCACCGGGGACGCGCGCCGCGCCGCCCCGGGCGGTAGGGGCCGCCGGGACCGCCCGGTCCGCCGGGGTCACCCGGGCCACCCGGACCCGACGGGCCACCCGGGCCGCCGGCCCGCGCCTCGTCTGTCGACGGGTACCAGCGGGCCTCGGTCGGCCGGGCGCGACCCGCGGTGTCCCGGCCGGAGCCGGGCACCGACGCGCGCCCGGCGCTGCGGTGCAGGTACGGGAGCGGGACACCGGCGGGCGTGGTCGCTGACATGTAACTCAGGGTACGTACGACCGGCCACTGTCGCCTCCAGGCGAAGCCGGCGTTTGCCGGCGTCGCCCGGGCGGTCGGTTACCCTAGCCGCTCGCGGAAGTACTCGATCGTGCGCCGGAGGCCGTCTTCGGGCGCCACGGTCGGCTCGTAGCCGAGCAGTTCACGGGCGAGGGTCAGGTCGGGGCGGCGCATCTCCGGGTCGTCGGCGCTGCGCGTGATGTAGGTCACCTCGGAGCTGCTGCCGCAGAGGGACACGATCGTCTCGGCGAGTTGCCGCATGCTCATCTCGTGCTCGGTGCCGCAGTTGATCGGCCCCGTCTCGCGGGAGTCGAGCAGCAGCAGGATCCCGCGGACCAGGTCCGCCACGTAGCAGATCGAGCGGGTCTGGTTGCCGGTGCCGTGCACGGTGATCGGCTCCCCGCGCAGCGCCTGGGAGATGAACGTCGGGATGGCGCGGCCGTCGTCCGGCCGCATCCGGGGGCCGTACGTGTTGAAGATCCGGACGATCGCGGCGTCCAGCCCACGGCTGCGGTGGTAGGCCATGGTGGCCGCCTCGGAGAAGCGCTTCGCCTCGTCGTAGACGCTGCGGATGCCGATCGGGTTGACGTTGCCCCAGTACGTCTCGCGCTGCGGGTGCTCCTTCGGGTCCCCGTACGCCTCGGAGGTGGAGGCCATCAGGAACCGGGCGCCGTCGGCGACCGCGCGGTCCAGCAGGTGCAGGGTGCCCACCGAGCCGACCCGGAGGATCTCCACCGGGAGCTTCTCGAAGTCCGTCGGGCTCGCCGGGGAGGCCATGTGCAGGATGGCGTCGAACCGCTCGGCCATGGCCGGGTGGTGGGTCGGCAGCCCGTCGGAGATGTCGGCCTCGACCAACGTGAACCTCGGCTCGTCCGTCAGGTGGGCGACGTTCTCCTTGGACCCGGTGACGAAGTTGTCCAGGGCGACCACCGTGCAGCCGCGGGCGATCAGCGCGTCGACCAGGTGTGACGGTACGAAACCGGCGCCGCCGGTGACGAGGACGCGGTGACCGGTTCCGAAGCGCGCAGCAACGTTCATGCCGGTCAGCCTACCCATCGCCCCGATCCCGCACCGGGCGTGGCGGGAGGGCCCCCGGTGCCGGGGGCCCTCCATCGGGTGGGGTCAGTGGGCGCCGGCGCCGGTGAGTGCGCGCACCTCCAGCTCGGCGTACTTCTCCTCGTCGTGCTCCCTCGAGATCACGGTCCCGAACCAGCCGCACAGGAAGCCGAACGGGATGGAGAGGATGCCCGGGTTGGACAGCGGGAACCACTGCCAGTCATGGTTCGGGAACATCGAGGTGGGCACCCCCGAGACCACCGGCGAGAAGAACACCAGCAGGACGGCGGAGAGCAGGCCGCCGTAGATGGCCCAGACCGCGCCCGAGGTGTTGAACCGCTTCCAGAACAGGCTGTAGAGGATCGCCGGCAGGTTGCCCGAGGCGGCGACCGCGAAGGCGAGCGCCACCAGGAAGGCCACGTTCAGGTTCTGCGCGTAGATCGACAGGACGATCGAGATCGCGCCGATCACCAGGGCGGAGACGCGGGCGACCCGCACCTCCTGCCGCTCCGACGCCGCCCCGTTCTTGATCACGTTGGCGTAGAAGTCGTGCGCCAGGCTCGACGAGGAGGCGAGGGTCAGGCCGGCCACCACGGCCAGGATGGTGGCGAAGGCGACCGCCGCGATGATCGCCAACAGGGTTGCCCCGCCCAGGTCGCCGCCGAGGAAGTCGATGCCGAGCGCCTCGGCGAGCTGCGGGGCCGCCGTGTTGCCCGCCTTGTCCTGGGCGGTGATCGCCTCGCTGCCGACCAGGGCCGCCGCGCCGAAGCCGAGGGCCAGGGTCAGCAGGTAGAAGGTGCCGATGATGCCGATCGCCCAGAGCACGCTCTTGCGGGCCGCCTTGGCGGTCGGGACGGTGTAGAAGCGGATCAGGATGTGCGGCAGGCCGGCCGTGCCGAGCACCAGCGCGATGCCGAGCGAGAGCAGGTCCATCTTGCTGTAGAAGGTCTTCAGCGCGTCGCCGGGCGTGTCGACGCCGTACCGCAACCCGGGTTCCAGGAAGGCGCTCCCCTTGCCGGAGGCGGCGGCGGCATCGCCGAGCAGCGACGACAGGTTGAACTTGTAGTGCGCCAGCACCAGCACGGTCATCACCAGCGCGCCGCCCATGAGCAGGAACGCCTTGACGATCTGCACGTAGGTGGTGCCCTTCATGCCGCCCACCGTGACATAGATGATCATCAGGGCGCCGACCATGATGATGGTGGCGACCTTGGCGGTGTCCGCGTCCATGCCGAGGAAGGTGGTGCCCGGCTTGATGCCGAGCAGCAACGCGACCAGGGCGCCCGCGCCCACCATCTGGGCCAGCAGGTAGAAGATCGACACGGTGATGGTGGAGACCGCCGCGGCGGTACGCACCGGGCGCTGACGCATCCGGAAGGCCAGCACGTCGGCCATCGTGTAGCGGCCGGAGTTGCGCAGCAGCTCCGCGACCAGCAGCAGGGCCACCAGCCAGGCGACCAGGAAGCCGATCGAGTAGAGGAAGCCGTCGTAGCCGTAGAGGGCGATGATGCCGGCGATGCCGAGGAACGAGGCGGCCGACATGTAGTCGCCGCCGATCGCCATGCCGTTCTGGAAGCCGGAGAAGGACCGTCCGCCGGCGTAGAAGTCGGTGGCGGTCTTGGTCTGCCGGCTGGCCCAGATGGTGATGGCCAGGGTCACCGCCACGAAGACCAGGAACAGGGTGATGGTGAGGTTGCGGGCCGTGGTGCTGCCCGCCTCAGCCGCGAGGACCGTGTTCATGCGTCACCTCCCCGATCTCGGCGCGGATCCGGTCGGCGACCGGGTCGATCCTCCGGTCGGCGAACCGGGAGTAGAGCCAGGCGATCACGAAGGTGGAGACGAACTGGAGCAGGCCGAAGACGAGGGCGACGTTGATGTTGCTGCCGAACAGCTTCGTGCCCATGAAGTCCCGCGCGTACGCGGACAGGATCACGTAGAGCGCGTACCACAGGAAGAACGCGACGGTCATCGGGAAGACGAAGCCGCGCAGCGCGCGACGCAACCCGGCGAACTCGTCCGACCGTTGTACGGCGAGGTACCGGTCCGCCGCTGACGCGGAGGGCGCGGACGCAGGTGTGTCCGTGGACATTTGTGGATCACCACCTTCACAGGCGTCGGGGTTTTCGCGCACGGTAGAAAGCGCGCTCCCCGCCGGGGAAGGCTGAGATCGACGCCGGTCGGCGGCTGCGCCGAACGGCACGGTGGCTGCGCCGAGTGACGCAGCTCACTCCGTTGAACGGTCGTCGGGGTCGAACCACCGGCCGGACACCGGTCCCGTCTCCGGACCGGTGTCCGCCGGTCACGACGAGCCACGAACCGGTGGCCGGAGCCGGGTGGTCCGCAGCCAGTCGTCCGGAGCCGGGTGGTCCGCAGCCAGTCGTCCGGGACGCGCCGGTCCTCGTCAGGTCAGCTCGCGGTACCGGCCCCGGTAGTGCAGCAGCGGATCCGTCTCCCCGGTCAGCTCGACGGCCTCGATGGTGGCCTCCACCAGCAGGCCCCAGCCGTACTCGCGGGCGGCGTCGAGCCGGCACCCCGCCCAGCCCCCGGCGTCGGTCGGCACCGGGCCGTAGGGCGTGTCGGTCCACGCCCCGGTGGCGAAGAGACCGCCCGGCGACGGGAAGAGGCCGGCGAACCGGTCGGCGAGCTGCCGGTGCGACGGGTTCAGCGGGGCCACCGCGAAGCGGCCGGCGGACTCGACCGCCGCCCACAGGTCCGACTCCGGGTCGACCAGGCCGAGCAGCCGGTCCGGCTCGCCCTCCGCCATCAGCGTCGACGACACCGTCAGGCCCGCCGGCCCCGGCGCCGTCCAGAGGGTCACCGGCGAGGCCAGCCGGCCCCGCAACCGGCGTACGGGGGAGCGCTGCCCGGCGGGCACGGCGAACGGATCGGTGTGGTGGATCTCGGCGCCCGGCTCATGATTCACGTGAAACATTGTGCCGGGTCACCCCGATGATCAGTTGATGGAGAACCGGTGCCCAGCGCCGTCTGCGCCTGGTTTTCCATCAACTGATCATCGCCACCCGTGCGGGTCGGCCGGGCATTCCTGATTCGGGCTGAGGCGTACCCCTGCTGCTCAGTCGGTGAGGGCGCGGCGGGCGGCGGCCAGCACCTCGGGGTCGGTGCAGCCGGCGGCGTAACCGGCGATCCGGCGGCGGATGTCCCGGCGGAGCAGCCAGACCCCGATCCGGTCGGCGACCGGACGTAGGAATGCCGGACGACAGCGGAAGCTGTACCGCCAGGTGGCGACCGTCCACCCCGGCTTGGACGCGGGCGCGAAGCGCCAGCCGCCGGCGAACATCTCGAAGAACCGCGGGCCACTCACCATCTTCATGCCGACGTGGCTCGGTGGCGCCCAGGAGACGTACTCGCTGACCATGGTCAGCCCGTGTCGGGAGCGGGTGAAGGTGCGAACGCCCTTGCCGGGACGGGTCGCCCCGTCGACGAAGTGCTGCTCGCGGACGAACGGGTCCCAGCGGTAGCGCACCGGCGCGGTGGTCTGCGAGACCGCGAAGGCCAACTCGGGTGGCACCGGCACGGTCGCCACCGCCTCGACGACGGGCATCCGGCCATAGTGCCGCCGCCCGGCAAGCCCCCGGCGCGGCGGCGCGGCTCTGCCCAGCACAACCCGGGTGGGCGGTGCAGGTTGCAGCCGATCGAGGGTCGCCTTCGCGTCAGCGGCGCGGGGTCACCGTGGCGAGCAGTTCGGGCATGCGGCGGTCCAGCACGTCGCCGGCCAGGTACGCGCCGAGCAGCGCCGCGCCCAGCCCGTACGCCGCGCCGAGCGGCAGGGCCAGCCAGAGCCAGACGTCGCCGAGCAGCCCGGCGGCCACCACCATCGGCACCGCGGCGACCGCCGAGGCGAGCATGGACAGCAGGGTGAGGAAGCTCTTCGCCACCCCGGCGCCGCTGTTCAGCGCGAACGGGTTGCTCGTCTCCGGCAGCGAGTACGCCCCGAGCACCGAGACGAAGGTGTTGACGGCGAGCCCCGCGCCGTAGGTGGCGATCAGGGTGCCCGCCATCAGCCCGATCCAGCCGGGCTCGCCGAGGACCACCGCCACGACCACGGAGATCACCGCCAGCATCGGCAGCAGGTAGATCGAGAACGCGACCATCCGGGCGCGCAGCTCCACCTGCCCCGGTACGCCCGCCACCACGTTCGCGGCGTACGCGCTGCCGTCGAAGCCGAACTGGTTGGCCAGGGTGACCGCGGCGAGCAGGCCCACGAAGAGCATCGACAGGCTGACCAGCACCGGCGACGCCGTGTCGGGGACGCTGAACCCCTGCTCCGCCCCCACGCTGAAGCCCGAGCCGCCGAGGTTGACCATGACCGGCACGAAGAGGCCGACGACCGCGACGGTGATCAGGTTGGCCCGCCGCCGGGCGTCCCGCCACCAGTAGCGGGCCTCCCGGGCGACCAGCGCGCCGAACCGGTCCCGGCGGGCCCAGCCGACCGCACGCGGGAAGAGCTGGGCGACCGCCCCGCCGGCCACGCCGCGTCGGGCCCGGGCCGGGCCGGCGCTGGCCGCGCCCACCATGGCCGACTCGAGCGAGCGGGACCACCAGGCCAGCAGCGCGACGATCGCCGCCGCCGTGATCAGCAGCTTCACCGGGGCGGCCCAGGCGCGGCCCTCGGCCACGTCGATGCCGGCCGTCCAGGGGGCGCCGAACGGCGTCCAGCCGATCACCTCGGCCACGCCGTCGAGCCGGTCCCAGTCCGCGTCCCCAAGGGCGGCGACGCCCGCGAGCTGCAACGGGCCGAGCAGCGCGGCGAGCACGGCGAGCAGCACGGCGGCCAGGTCACGGACCCGGCGGGACCGCAGCGCCGTGGCGAACGCGCTGGTGACCGCCCGGGCCCCCGCGACGCAGAGCAGCAGCCCGGCGACCACCCCGACCGACATCACCGCGGCGGCGGACCAGCCGCCCAGCGCCCCGGCGGTGACCACCAGCCCGGAGAGGGCCAGCAGCACCGCGAGCGTGGGGACATTGACGAAGGCGGCGGCGAAGAGCCCGGTGACCAGCGTGCGGCGGGGCAGCGGCAGCAACGCGAACCGGGCCGGGTCCAGCGTCTCGTCCACCCCGAAGAAGACCAGCGGCAGCAGCAGCCAGCCGAGCACGGCCAAGCCGCCGCCGAGGGAGGCGACCATCAGCGCGTAGCGGCCCCCGTCGGCCAGGCCGGGCGCGGCGAAGAGGAAGAAGCCGGTGCCGCCGAGCCAGAGGCCGGCCAGCACGCCGGCCACGAAGAGGCCGACCCGCCAGCCCTGGCCCCGGAAGTTGTTGCCCATCACCCGCAGCTTGAGCCGGACGAAGTGCCGGGCGGAGACCCGTCGGACCGCCGTGGTCGGGCTGGTCGGGCTGGTCGGGTGCGTTACCGCGACAGCCACGCCAGCTCCTCCCCGGTCGCCGTGCGGCCGCCGACCACCTCGACGAAGACCTGCTCCAGCGGCCGGCCACCGCGTACCTCGTCGATGGTGCCGACCCGCTTGATGGTGCCCGCCGCCAGGATCGCCACGTGCGAGCAGAGCCGCTCGACGACCTCCATGACGTGGCTGGAGAAGACGACCGTTCCGCCCCCGGTCACGTACCGGTGCAGGATGTCCCGGATCAGCGCGGCCGACACCGGGTCGACCGCCTCGAAGGGCTCGTCCAGCACGAGCAGCCGGGGCCCGTGCAGCAGCGCGCAGGCCAGGCCGATCTTCTTCTTCATGCCGGCGGAGTAGTCGACCACCAGGGTCCGCCCGGCGTCGCCGAGCGCGAGCACGTCCAGCAGCTCCGCCGCCCGCTGGTCGACCACCGCCGGGTCCATGCCCCGCAGCAGGCCGTGGTACGCGAGCAGCTCCGCGCCGCTGAGCCGGTCGAAGAGGCGTACGCCGTCCGGCATCACGCCGAGCAGCCGCTTCGCGGCCACCGGGTCGGCCCAGACGTCGTGCCCCAGCACCCACGCCCCACCGGCGTCGGGCCGGAGCAGGCCGACCGCCATGGACAGGGTGGTCGTCTTGCCGGCGCCGTTCGGGCCGAGCAGGCCGTAGAAGGAGCCGGCCGGCACGTCCAGGTCGACACCGGCCACCGCGACCTTGCCGTCGAACTGTTTGGCCAGGCCACGGAGGGAGAGAGCCGGGTGCTCAGCAGTCATGCGTCCGACCGTATCCGGCGTCGGCCGGCCACCGGTCCGGCCGCAGGATGATCCCCCGGTCATCCCCGAGGCGTACCCGGGGCGTGGCAGCGGTCGCTCACAGCCGCAGCGCCTCCGGCGCGTGCAGCCGGAGCATGGTGGCCCCGACGTCGGCCGGCGCCCGGCGGCGGGTCGCCACGGACACCGCCACCATCACGGTGAAGGCCAGCGGCACCGTCCACGCGGCCGGCTGCGCGGTGAGCGTGGCCGGCCAGCCGGACAGCGGCGGGCCGAGCACGGTGACCAGCACCGCCCCGACAGCGGCCCCGCCACCGACCAGGATCCCGGCGGCGGCGCCGAGGTCGGTCAGCCCGCGCCACCAGATGCCCAGCACCAGCAGCGGGCAGAAGCTGGACGCGGCGACCGCGAACGCCAGCCCGACCACCTGGGACACGTCCAGCCCGGCGAGGTTGAGCGCGAGCACCGCCGGCACGCCGCCGGCGATCACCGTGGCCAGCCGGAACCCGCGGACCGAGCCCCGGCCGAGCACGTCGGTCGAGATCACCCCGGCGACGCTGGTGAGCAGCCCGGACGAGGTGGACAGGAAGGCCGCGAACGCGCCGGCCGCGACCAGCGCGGCGAGCAGCCGCCCGGTCGCCCCGTCGCCCAGCGCGGCGCCGGGCAGCAGCACCACCACCGCGTCCGTCTGGCCGGTGACGAGCAGTTGCGGGGTGTAGATCCGGCCGAGCACCCCGTAGATGGTGGGCAGCAGGTAGAACGCGCCGACCAGGGCCAGCACCACCAGCGTGGTGCGCCGGGCGGCCGCGCCGTCCGGGTTGGTGTAGAAACGCACCAGCACGTGCGGCAGCCCCATGGTGCCGAGGAAGGTGGCCAGGATCAGCGAGTAGGTCGCGAACAGGCCCCGGTCGTCGTCCCCGGCGGTGCTCGGCAGCAGCCAGTCGGCCGCGTCGGTGGCCACCCCGGAGACCTCCGGCACCGGGTCACCGGCGGCGAACGACAGCTCGTCGCCGGGGCGTACCTCCCGGATCTGGCCGTCGGGAAGGGTGAGGGTCGCGCGGTGCTCGACCACGACGGTGGTCGCGGTCCGGAACGTCGGCCCGTCGGGCGGGGTCACCGCCGGACGGGCGTCGGCCTGCCACTGCAACGCCAGGAAGATCGCCGGTACGGCGAGCGCGGTCAGCTTCAGCCAGTACTGGAAGGCCTGGACGAAGGTGATCGCGCGCATGCCGCCGAGCGCCACGTTCGCGGTGACCACCACGGCCACCAGCAGGGCCCCCAGGGGGTACGGCGAGCCGGCCACCGTGGCCAGCGTCAGCCCCGCCCCCTGGAGCTGCGGCACGAGGTAGAGCCAGCCGATGAAGATCACGAAGGCGGTGGCGAGGGTGCGTAGCCGGCGCGAGCCGAGCCGCAGCTCGCAGAAGTCCGGCAGGGTGAACGCCCCGGAGCGGCGCAGCGGCGCGGCCACGAAGAGCAGCAGCGCGAGGTAGCCGGCGGCGAAGCCCACCGGGTACCAGAGCACGTCGACGCCGTACTTGAGGATCAGCCCGGCGACGCCGAGGAAGCTCGCCGCCGAGAGATACTCGCCGCCGATCGCCGCCGCGTTCCAGGTCGGGCTGATCGCCCGCGAGGCGACCAGGAAGTCGGAGGTGGTGCGCGCCAGCCGCAGCCCGTAGAAGCCGATGCCGACGGTGACCAGGGTGACCGCCACGATCGCCGGGACGACGAGATCGTTGCCCACGTTAGCGCTCCGGCCGCTGGACCAGATCGGTGAAGTCCTGCTCGTTCCGTTCGGCGAGCCGCACGTACGCCCAGCCGACCGCGATCAGGAACGGGAACGAGACCACGCCGAGCAGCAGCCACGGCAGGTTGACGCCGAGCACGGTGATCCGGCCGACGTCGGGCGCGATGGCGAACAGCCACGGCAACCCGCCGAGCCCGATCGCCACCACCAGGGAGAGCCGCAGCGCCAGCGCGAACTGGGCCCGGACCAGCCCCCGGACGAGCGCCTCGCCGACCCGGGTCTGCTGGGCCAGCTCGGCGCGGGTGCGCTCCGCCCGGTCCTCCCGGCGGGACACCTCGGCCAGCACGATCCGGGCCCGAGGCTGGGCGGCCGGAGTCTGTCCCGGTACGCCCGGCCGGGGCTGCCCGGGCGCCCCCGGCCGTGGCTGTTCCGGCGGCCCGGGCCGGCCTGCGGTCCGGGCCGCCCGGGCGCGATCGTCGGCGGCGGCCACCCCGGCAGTCTCGCCTGATCAGCGCGATTGTCAAGGGGCCGGTCGGCGTCGCGTCGGTGCGCGGCCCGGTCGGTGGGGCCGTCCGCACCGGGCTGTGCATAACCTGTGGAGAACGCGTCACCCCTGTGGATAACTCCGTGGAAACCGCTGTCGCCGGAACCTTCTGCCCCGCTGGCGAGTGGGACAGGTGGAGAAGGGAGGTGACGGTGTCCGACGGTGATCTGATCTCGGAGGTCTACGCCGGGTGTTTCCGCCGGCTCGTGGTCCAGCTGTACGCGGTGACCGGCGACCTGAGTGAGGCGCAGGAGGCGGTCCAGGAGGCGTTCACCCGGGCGCTTGCCGCGCCCCGGCGCTTCGCCGGGCTGGAGAACCCGGAGGCGTGGCTGCGGCGGGTGGCGGTCAACGTGGCCCGCAGCCGCCACCGGCGTCGCCGGGTGCTCGACGGGTTGCTGCGCCGGATCGGCCCCCCGCCGGTCGTCGCGGACACCGCGCCGGAACACCTGGCGCTGCTCGCCGCCCTGCGGCAGCTGCCCGAGGGGCAGCGGCACGCGCTCGCCCTGCACTACCTCGTCGACCTGCCGGTGGACGAGGTGGCGGCGACGCTCGGCGTCTCCGCCGGCACGGTCAAGTCCCGCCTGTCGCGCGGCCGGCAGGCGTTGGCGGCATTGCTCACCGACTCCGACTCCGACGCCATCGACAGCATGCAGACCGGGAGGGCCGATGTCCGATCGTGAGTTCAGCGGGTTCGACGTCGGGACCGTCGCCGACGCCGTCCGTCAGCCGCCGCTCGACGACCTGTGGGTGGCCGCCCGGGCCCGCCGCCGGCAGCGTACCGCCGGGTTGGCGCTGGCTCTCGTCGTTGCCTTCGCCAGCATGGCGGTCCTGCCCCTGGCCGCCGGCAACCGGGGGGGCGACTGGGCCGGCCCGGACCAGCCTCCGGTGAAGCCGTACCGGGGCGGGCAGCTGTTCCTGACCGGGCCGGACTCGGGCGTCGTCGCGGGAGTGTGGGACAGCGACGGGGGATGTCCCACCGTGCGGTTCAGACACACCGATGACGGCGGGCGGAGTTGGACCGGCGACGAGGCGACCCGCTACCGCACCACCCGCTGCGGCGAGGACGCCGAGGGAAGGCCGCTCGCCACCCCGGAGTTCTCGGTGCTCGGGCAGCGCTCCTACCTGATCCGCGACGGGGACCTGCTGAAGCTCTCCACCGACTACGGCCGCACCTGGCGGGACGCCGCGCAGGCGATGGTGACGGTGTCCGCCTTCCCGGCGAAGGCCCGACCGGTCTTCTGCCAGGGGCATGTGGGCTGTGGCGCGCTCCGGGAACCGGTGGCCGTGGACCCGTCGACGGGGGCGGTCTACCGGCTCGGCGGCACGCCCCCGTCGCCCTATCCACCCTTCAGCATCTACCCGAGCGTGGACGGAGCCATCTGGGTGACCTACTGGCCGGGTGACATCGGCGTCATGGTGGTCGCTCGGAGCGTGGACCGGGGCGCCACCTGGAACACCTGGCGGCCGGCCAAGGGAGCGGACGTGCGTGCGGTGGTCGGGGTCAGTGGACAGGAGGCGTACCTGTTGATCGATCCGCCGCCGCCGCCGGGTGCGCCGCCGATGGCGGTGGAGGGTCCGGTCCAACTGCTGCGGACCACCGATGGGGGGAAGAGCTGGGCGGACGTCGGCACCGACCTCCCCGACACCCCGGAGGGGCTGGCGATGACCATCGGTTCGGACGGCGCACTGCTGGTGGCCGAGTCGGACAACGTCGCCGATGAGAACGAGGTGCCCACCTTCACCTCGCGTCTCTGGGCCAGCCGGGACTCCGGGCGGCACTTCACCACGGTCCGCACCTACGACCGGCGCGACGGCGGGGTCGGCGCCGCCCCCGGGTACGCCTGGCTCTACGGCCGCGACGACATGACGGTGGGCGGCGCGGACCACGTGCAGCTCACCACGGACGGCGTGACCTGGACCCGGTTCCCTCTCCCGGACTGACCGAGCGCGGGACGGCCGGGCAGAGGCGATCAGGCCGGGACGGCCGGGGCGTCAGCTCCCCGGCCGTCCCGGCGACCGCTCAGGGCAGGCCGACGCGCTCCGGACGGGCGGAGGCGGAGCCGAGCCAGGTGTGCGGGTTGCCGTACCAGCACCAGCCGAGCTTCGGCGCGCCCTGGCTGATCCAGATCGCCGGCACCCGCCTGTCGCCGCAGCGGGAGCCGACCAGCGAGAAGCACTTGTTCTTGGCCAGCGCCTCGGGGTGCAGCGTGACGAAGGCGAGCCCCTCGTCGATGGTGAGCGGCAGCCGGCCCTGGCCGGTGATCACCTCCATCGCGGCGGCCGGCGCCAGGTTCAGCGTCTCCTCGCCCCGGTCGACGTCGAAGAGCAGGTACGCCGGCCCGGCCGGCACCTCCAGCTCCTTGATCGGGTCGAACTTCGGCAGGTCGCCCTCGGCGTAGTGCCGGTCGACGATCCCCGGCTTCCGCTTGCCGGCCAGCGTGGTGAGTGCGACCCGCGCCTCCACCGGCACCAGGTCGCGGGTGACCACCAGCAGGAACGGCACCCGACCCTCGGCCGGCGCCGGCAGGCCCGCCGCCCCGGTGACGGCCGCCGCCCGCAGCGGGGCGACGAGGGCACGGAAGGCGTCCTCGGTCAGCTCGGCCAGGGCCGGGTAGCCCAGCTCCACCAGGCGGTCGAGCTGACGGTCGAATTCGGTCGCGGCATCGAACAAGGCGGCCTCCATATGTCGTACGGAGTACCGTACAGCGTACGACAATGCGAGCTTATTCCCGCCTCAGCGGTTCCAGTCCTGCTTCGCCGCGCGCACCAGCTTGTCCTTCAGCTCGCGGGTGTGCCGGCGGCTCACGGGCAACTCGGCCGAGTCGACCACCACGACATAGCCGGAGTTGACCAGCCGCAGCTCGGCGATCAGCTTGAGCTGCACCAGGTACGACCGGTGGATCCGGACGAACCCGGCATCCGCCCAGCGCTCGGCCAGGGTCGCCAGCGACACCCGGACCAGGTGCGAGCCGTCGGCGGTGTGCAGCCGCGCGTAGTCGCCCTGTGCCTCCACCCAGCGCACCGCCGAGCGGGGCAGCATCCGGGTGGTGCCGGCCAGCTCGATCGGGATGGTCGGGTCCTCCTCCGCCCGCGCGAGGGCCGCCGGGTGCGACGGCACCACCCGCGCGCCGATGACCCGACGCAGCGACTCGGCGAGGCGTTCGGCGCGTACCGGCTTGCGGACGTAGTCGGTGGCGCCCAGGTCGAACGCGTCCACCGCCCCGTCGTCGTACGCGGTGACGAAGACGATCGCCGGTGGGCGGGCGAAGCGGCGCAGCACCCGGGCCAGCTCCATGCCGTCCAGCCCGGGCATCCGGATGTCGAGGAAGACCACGTCCACGTCGCCGTCGCGGAGCACCCGCAGCGCCTCGGTGGCGTCCCCCGCCGTGTGCAGCCGGGCCACCCGGGGGTCGGCCCGCAGGTGGTACGCCAGCTCGTCCAGCGCCGGCGGCTCGTCGTCGACCGCCAGCACCCGGAGGAAACCGGACGGGTTCACCCCGCCGGTCCGGTCGATCACGAGCCCGCCCGTACGCCGGGGTGGAACTTCGGCACCCGCATGCTCACCTTCGTACCGGAACCGAGGCCCGTCTCGACGACGAGGCCGAAGCCGTCCCCGAAGACCGAGCGGAGCCGCTCGTCGACGTTGGAGAGGCCGACGTGCTGGCCCGGGTTGTCGCCCGGGTCCCCGGTGGCGCCGGCCAGCTCGGCGATGCCGGCGGTCAGCGCGGTCGGATCCATCCCCACTCCGTCGTCCTCCACCGTTATGTGGCACTCCGTGCCCGCGTCCCGGGCCTCGATGCACACCATGCCCGTGCCCGGCTTGCGGGACAACCCGTGCCGGACGGCGTTCTCGACCAGCGGTTGCAGGCACAGGAACGGCAGGGTCACGGGCAGCACCTCGGGGGCGATCTGGAGGCGCACCTGGAGTCGGTCGCCGAACCGGGCCCGCTCGATGGTCAGGTAGCGGTCGATCGAGCGCAGCTCCTCGGCCAGCGTGGTGAACTCGCCGTGCGCCCGGAACGAGTACCGGGTGAACTCGGCGAACTCCAGGATCAGCTCCCGGGCCCGGTCGGGGTCGGTGCGCACGAACGAGCCGATCGCGGTCAGCGCGTTGTAGATGAAGTGCGGGCTGATCTGGGCGCGCAGGGCGCGCACCTCGGCGCGGGCCAGCCGCTCCCGGGACGAGTCCAGCTCGGCCAGGGCGAGCTGGTTGCCGGCCCAGTGCGCCGTCTCCAGGGTGGCCTGCACCAGGCCGGGCTCCGGCTGGCCGTCGGCGACCGCGACCAGCGCGCCGACCGTGCGCCCGTCGGCGCCGGTCAGCGGGGCGACCACCGCGCCGCGCACCGGGCAGTCCACCCGGTCGCAGTGCAGCTCCGAGTCGCCGAGCACGGTCGAGCGGCCCGTCGCCACGGCCCGCCGGGCCGCCGCGACCAGTTGGTCGTCGTGGTGCCCGCCCCGCCCGTCCAGGGCGAGCAGCGTGTCCCGGTCCGTCAGCGCCAGCCCGGCCGCCCCCACCAGGGCCCGCAGGTGGCGTACGGCCTTCGCCGCGTTGGCCGCGCCCAGGCCGGCGCGCAGCGGCTCGGCGGCCAGCCCGGCGGTGTGCAACACCTCGTAGGTGGCCCGCTGGGTGGCCGTGGCGATGCCCCGCCGCCCGCGCAGCCGGACCACCGCGAACAGGGCCGCGGCCAGCGCGGTGACCAGCGAGACGACGCCGAAGACGGCCGAGAGGTTGCCACCCACGCAGCGATCCTGGCCCCTGCCGGCCCGCTCGCCAAGGGGTCAGTACGCGCCCTTGCGGGCGAGCACCACCCCGACCGTGCGCCACAGGATGCTCAGGTCGTACGCCAGCGACCAGTTGTCGACGTAGTAGAGGTCGAGCCTAACCGCCTCGTCCCAGGACAGGTCGGAGCGGCCGGAGACCTGCCACAGCCCGGTCATGCCCGGCCGGACCAGCAGGCGCCGGCGCACGTCGCCGAGGAAGTCGCCGTCGTCGGCGGGCAGCGGGCGCGGCCCGACCAGCGACATCTCGCCCTTGAGCACGTTGATCAGCTGGGGCAGCTCGTCCAGCGACGAGGCCCGCAGGAAGCGGCCCACCGGGAAGACCCGCGGGTCCTGCTTCATCTTGAACAGCATGCCGTCGGTCTCGTTCTGGTCGACCAGGCTGGCCAGCCGGTCCTCCGCGTCCACGTACATGGTGCGGAACTTCCAGACCCGGAAGGTGCGGCCCTCGTGGCCGACCCGGGGCTGGCGGAAGAACACCGGGCCGGGGTCGGAGAGGCGGATCGAGATCCCGATGGCCAGGAAGACCGGGACCAGCAGCAGCAGGCCCAGCCCGGCGGCCACCCGGTCCATCAGGTTCTTGGCGAGCAGCGCCGGCCCGGACAGGGTCGGCTCCTCGACGTGCAGCAGCGGCAGGCCCTCGATCGGCCGGATGTGCACCCGGGGGCCGGCGATGTCGGTGAGCTGCGGGGCGACGACCAGGTCGACGCCGGAGCCCTCCAGCTGCCAGGCCAGCCGGCGCAGCTCGCCCGGTTCGGCGCTGGCCGAGCCGCAGACCGCGATCGTGTCGCCGCCCACCTCGCGGACGAGGGCGAGGACGTCCCGACCCGCGTACACCGGGACCGGGGTCTCGATGCCCTTGGCGGCCGCGTAGCCGTCGGTGACGTGGATGGCGACCGGCACCAGCCCGGCGGCCGGGTTGCGGGTGACCGCGGTGTAGACCTCCAGGCACTCCGGCAGGGTGCCGACCAGCACCATCCGGTGGCCGGCCTGGCCGATGTTGCGCCGGACCACGTGCAGCACGAAGCGGCAGAGCATCCGGTTCAGCAGGATCAGCAGCAGCGCGGCGAGCAGGGCGGTGCCGACCGTGTAACGGGACAGGTCGGTCTTGGTGGCGAAGGCGAGGAAGGACACCGTGGCCGTGACGGCCACGCCGGCCCGGATGACCCGCTTGTACTCGTCCGGCCCGAGGCCCAGGTAGCGCCGGTCGTAGGCCCGGTTGGCCCAGAGGCTGACCACCCAGCCGAGCGGCAGCAGCACGAACGCCACCGTGTGGAACCACGTCGGATCCTGCTCGGCGTTGTAGAAGCCCGCCCGAGACTGGTCGAACGTCTCGATGGCGATCAGGCTGGCGACCGCGGCGGCCGCGAAGTCGAGCAGCAGCAGGAGGGTGATGTAGGGGCGGTGCCAGCGCGAGACCCGGCGGCGGGCCCGGGCCCACGCGGACCGGGGCACGCCGTTGGGGGACGGCGACGCCGGCGGCTGGATCTCGAAGCTGTCGACGTGCCGCACGAGTTTGCTCCGGCCTGTGTTGGTTACCGGGCGCTGGAGGCTTGTCGTCACCTCACCCATGTCCTCCCGCATGACACGTGCCGCTCACTCGCCGTGAGGGCCCGGGTCGCCCACCGTCCCAGTCTCCCACGCGGTGCCGACCCGTACGCCGACCCGAGGGACATTGCGCCGGTGTGGTGCCGCCTGGCGTCTGGCCGGCTCCGCGCCATTTCAGAAGCCGGGGACCGAGCCACTATACCGATGGATCGCGGCCCCGGTAGAGCTCCGACTCCGACCTTCGGAGCGAGAGGGTCGATTCCCCTCCGTAGTCGGGCAGTGTCGTCACTCACCGTACGAGCCGGGACAACCGACGGTCAGCGAGGGGCTTGCCGCCGGTCTGACAGGTGGCGCAGTACTGGAGGCTGGAGTCGGCGAACGAGACCTCGCGGACGGTGTCGCCGCAGACCGGACACGGCTGCCCGGTCCGGGCGTGCACCTTCAGGCCCGAGCGCTTCTCGCCCTTCAGCTCGGCCGCCTTCTGCCCGACCGACCGGCGCACCGCGTCGCCGAGCACCTCCCGGGTGGCCGCGTGCAGGGCCGCGAGCTGGTCGTCGGTCAGCCGGTGGGTCAGCGCGAACGGCGACAGCTTCGCCGCGTGCAGGATCTCGTCGGAGTACGCGTTGCCGACGCCGGCCAGCACCGTCTGGTCGGTGAGCACCCCCTTGACCTGGCCCTTGCGGCTGCGCATCCGCTCGGCGAAGGTGGCCGGGTCGGCGGCGAGGGCGTCGGGGCCGAGCCGGGCCACCCCGGGCACCGTCGCCGGGTCCGTCACCAGGTAGACGGCGAGGCTCTTCTGGGTGCCGGCCTCGGTCAGGTCGAAGCCGGAGCCGTCGTCGAGGCGTACCCGCAGGGCGACCGGGCCCTTGCCGGGGCGCAGCGGGGCGGCGGACGGGAACGCCTCCCGGTAGTGCAGCCAGCCCGCCCGCGCCAGGTGCACCACCACGTGCAGGTCGCCGTCGAGCACCACGTCGAGGAACTTGCCGTGCCGGCGGGCGTCCACCACGGTCCGCCCGGCCGCAGCGGTCGGTGCCGGGTCGTACGTCTTCAGGGCGCTGATCGCGGCGACCTCGACCCGGTCGACGCGCCGCCCCACCGCGCGCTCGCGCAGGTAACCCGCGAGCGCCTCAACCTCCGGTAGTTCGGGCACCAGCCAACGGTAGCCTTCTTTCCCGTGAGAATCGTGGTGGCGCACAACCGGTACCGGGAAGCCCAGCCGTCCGGTGAGAACACGATCGTCGACGCGGAGATCGCCCAACTGACGGCGGCCGGCGTCGAGGTGCTGCCGTTCATCCGCAGCTCGGACGAGATCCCGACGATGCCGAAGACGGCCAAGGCGCTGCTGCCGATCTCCCCCATCTGGGCGCCCCGCGCGCAGGAGGACCTGAGCCGGCTGATCACCGAGCACCGGCCGGACGTGCTGCACCTGCACAACCCGTACCCCCTGATCTCGCCCTGGGTCGTGCGGACCGCGCACCGGCACGGCGTGCCGGTGGTGCAGACGGTGCACAACTACCGGCAGGTCTGCTCCTCCGGGCTCTACTTCCGGGACGGGATGATCTGCCAGGACTGCCGGGGCCGGGCGCTGGGCGTGCCGGCGATCGTGCACCGCTGCTACCGGGGCTCGCGCGCGCAGAGCGCGCTGATGGCGACCACGCTGGCCGTGCACCGCGGCACGTGGCGCTCGGTGGACCGGTTCATCGCGCTCACCTCGGCGGTCGCCGACCACCTGCGCGACTACGGCATCCCGGCCGAGCGGATCGTGGTGAAGCCGAACGCGATCCCCGACCCGGGCCGTCCCGCCCCGCTGGGCGCGGGGTTCCTCTTCCTCGGCCGGCTCTCCCCTGAGAAGGGGCTGGACCTGCTCCTGGACGCCTGGCGGCGACACCCGGACGGGGCGCTCGGCCCGCTGCGCATCGCGGGCGACGGCGAGCTGCGCCCGCTGGTGGAGGCAGCGGCCGCGGACCGGGCGGACGTGACCTTCCTCGGGCCGCTGGACCGGGCGGGGGTGCGCGCCGCGCTGGAGGCGAGCGCGGTGGTGCTGGCCACCTCGACCTGGCACGACGTGCTGCCCACCGTGATCATCGAGGCGCTCGCCGCCGGCCGCCCGGTGCTCGGCACCGCGCTCGGCGGCATCCCGTACCTGGTCGGCGCGGACGCGCCCCGCGAGCCCGCCGGCACCGGACCGGCCGCCGTCGCCTCCGCCGTCGCCGGGGACGGGCCGGCGCCCCTGCCGGCGGGCGTGCGGCGGGGCGAGGCCGGCTGGGTGGCACCTCCCGAGCCGGCGGCGTTGGCCGCCGCCCTGCCGGTGGCCGCCGCCGGGGCCGCGGCGCTGGCGCCGGCCGCCCGGCTGCGCTACGAGCGCACCTTCCACCCCGACGTGGTCACCAAGCAACTCCTCGACATCTACGCCGGTGTCCTGCGCACCGGCACGCCGGCCGGTCGCTGAGCCGGCCGGCGTTCCGGTCGACCGCGGGGCCGGCCGGCCCTCGGTCGGCTACTGAGGCTGCCGGCCCTCGGTCGGGCGCTGAAACGCTGTCGCTCCGGTGGGACGCGGAGCGTGTCGGTGAGCCGTCGGCCGTCACTCCGCGTGACTGCCCGTCAGGGAGCGACTCGCATCACTGAGCGTGATTGCACTCGCTCTCGTCCGGTGTCAAAAATAATCGCCTCAGGTGTCACGCATCCTGTTGAGCAGCGCCTTCACCATGATCCGCGTTTCCGCCCCGGTGACCACTCGCCGACGCTTTGCTCTGCACCCATCCACGCACCGGACACGTGCGGTAGCTGGTGCGCCGGTGGGTGCAGAGCAAAGCGTGCGGTGCGGGAGACCGGCGGGTGCCGCGACACGCGCGTGACGATCGCGGAGGGTAACTGCCCGGTGCCCGGTGCCCGGTGCCCGGTGCCCGGTGTCGGGCGTCAGGCCGGGTGGGGTGGCAGCCGGGCGGACCGGGAGGTGGTCGGATGTCCTCCTCAGCGCAGCGAGGCGCGGGCGGAGAAGGCGATGCTGGCGAGCAGGAAGCCGCCGTTGACGATCGTGAAGGCGACCATCACCCAGAGGACGAGGGCGGGGGCGAACATCAGCACCAGACCGGCGGCGAAGATCACCGCGCCGTAGTCGCGGACCAGCTTCACCAGGCGTACGGGCAGCGAGGTCGAGGTGACCATGCTGGCCGCGTTCGGGCCGGCCTGCATCACCGAGGTGACCAGGTTGACCATCCAGGTGCCGGCGAAGATCGCGACGAGCCAGCTCGGCGTCGACGGCTCCTGCGCCACCGCCGTCGCCGCCAGCGCGGCGACCAGGGCGATCTGGGCGGCCACGTCGGCGAGCACGTCGACCCGGGCACCGGCCGCGCTGCCCTGCCCGGTCACCCGGGCGAGCTGACCGTCGGCGCAGTCCAGGGAGTACGCGACCTGCCAGCCCACGAGGGCGAGCAGCCCGACCGCCCAGGCCGGCACCTCGCCGGCGGCGACCCGACCGGCGAGCGCGACCACGGTGACCGAGGTGGCCAGGCCGAGCACCAGGTTGGTGATGGTCAGCGCGGTCGGGCGCAGCCCGAGGCGCTGGGCGACGAGCGCGAAGACCGCGCCCAGCCACTGGCTGACCGATTCGCTGAACAGGCCGCCGCCCCGGTTCACCCGGTGGAAGTCGGCGACGGTGGGGCGGGGCTCAGCCAAGGTGGTCGCGGATTGCACCGGCGTAGTCTGCCAGCCGATCCCGGATCTCGGTAGGCGACATCGCCAGGTGTTCGAGGATGGTGTAGCGGTCCGGCCGGGTGGCCGGCGCGAACTGTACCGCTTCGACAAACTGGTCGTCGGTCAGCTCGACCTCGGCCGGCAGGCGCGGCAGCCCGTGCCGCGCCAGGCAGGCGGACATCTCTACGAACCGGCGCTCGTCGCCGCGCAGGAACGTGCAGAACAGCGCGCCGATCCCGGCCAGCTCGCCGTGCGACGCGGTGCCGGGGAACAGCGCGTCGACCGCGTGCATGATCTCGTGGCAGCCGCCGCTGCACGGTCGGCTGGTGCCCTCGATGGCCATCGCCAGGCCGCTGGAGATCAGCGCGTCGGCCAGCACCGTGACGAACCCGTCGTCGCTCATGTCGCCCGGGTGGTTGAGCACCGCCTCCGCGCCGGCGCGCGACAGCGAGGCGGCCAGCCCGTCGACCGGCTCGCCGCGTACTCGCCGGGCCAACTCCCAGTCGGCCAAGGCGCTGATGTTGCTGACCACGTCGCCGATGCCGGCGCGGTTGTGCCGCTCCGGCCCGGCCTCGACGAAGTCCAGGTCGACGATGACCGCGATCGGGATGTGCACCCCGTAGGAGCCCTTCAGGCCCTCGGTGATCAGGCTGGCCACCGGGGAGGCGATGCCGTCGTTGGCGAGACTGGTCGCCACCGAGACCATCGGCAACCCGCGCCGGGTGGCAGCGTACTTGGCTACGTCAATCGTCTTGCCGCCGCCGATGCCGACGACCGCGTCGTAGGACCGGTGCCGTAGCTTCGCCCCCAGGTCGTCGGCGGCGTCCAGCGTCCCTCCGGCGACCGTGAACACGTCCGCAGAGCGCAGCGACGGCCGGATCAGCTCGGCGATCCGCTCGCCCTGCCCCGGCCCGACCACCACGGCGACGTCGCCACCGGCGGAGATCCGGCCGTCGGAGAGGATCGACGCCAGGTCGGCCACCGCGCCCCGGCGCACGTCGATGTGCAGCGGGGTGAGGACGCTACGGGCTAGTAGCGGCACGCGATCTCCCGCGCGCGGGCCAGGTCGGCGTGGTTGTCGACCTCGACCCAGGAGACGTCCCCGATCGGTGCCGCCCGTACCTCGCCGCCCCGGTCGGCGAACTCCTGGTAGCCGTCCTCGTAGTAGAGGTTCGGGTCGCGCCGCCAGGCGGCCTCCAGCGCGTCGGCGAGGGCGTCGGCCACCTGCGGCTCGATCAGCGTCGCGCCGATGTACTCCCCGTACGCCTCGCCCGGGTCCATGATCTTGGTGATCCGGGTGAGCTGGCCGGCCGCGTCGAAGGTGGTCTTCATCTCCTCCTCGGCCAGCGCCTTGATCGTGTCGACGGCGAGCAGGATGCCCGGGCCGCGCTCGGCCAGCAGGGTCTTCTCCACGCTCACCGGGTGCACGGTGTCGCCGTTGACCAGCAGCACGCCCCGGGCGAAGTGCTCCCGGGCCAGCCAGAGCGAGTACGCGTTGTTCCACTCCTCGGCCTTGTCGTTGTGCACCAGGGTCAGCGTGACGCCGTACCGCTTCTCCAGGTCGGCCTGCCGCTCGCGTACCGCGTCGGCCGCGTAGCCGACCACGATCACGATCTCGGTGAGCCCCACCTCGGCCAGGTTCCGCAGCGCGATGTCCAGGATGGTGGTGTCACCGTCCACCGGCACCAGCGCCTTCGGCAGGGTGTCGGTGTACGGGCGCAGCCGGCGCCCCGCCCCGGCCGCGAGCACCATCCCGATCATTGAGGCGTCCTCCCTCGTACGACTCCCGGTCACCGCTGGAGGATAGCGCCGCGTGACGTCATCGCTGTCGCCAACCGGGTCAGCCGGGCAGCGCCGCCAGGTCCGCCAGCATCGCCAGCCGCTCCTCGGCGGTCAGCACGGCGTACGGGCCGGCGGCCCGCCGGTCAGTCTCCAGCTCGATGGCGAGCTGCTCCGGCCCGGGCGGCAGGGCGGCGACGCTCGCCGCGGTGTGCCCGGCGGCGGTCCAGGCGGCGGCGTGCGCGTCGGCCCGGTGGTAACGCAGCGTGCCCAGCCGGTTGAGCAGCAGCACGCCGGGCGGGGTGCCGTCCGGCTCGTACGGCGGCGCCATCGCGGCGAACGCGGCGCCGTCGTCGGCGCCCTCTTCCTCGGCGAGCACCAGCGCGTACGCGAGCACCCGGCCGAGCGCCTCCACCAGCCGGAGCACGCGGTCGTCGTGCCCGGCCCAGAGTTCCTCGGTCACCTCGGCGTGCACCTGCCAGATCCCGGCGAGGAAGGCCAGCCCGCGTTCGGTGGCGGAGAGCCCGCCGTCGGGGCTGCGGTGGATCATCCCGTACGCCACCTGCTTGTCCAGGGCCCGCCGGCAGTCGGCCGGGTCCCGGTAGCGGGTGACCGCCGCGAACCCGGCCTCGTCGACCGTCCCGCCGGGTGCCGCGAGGCGGGTGCGGAACTCCAGCAGGAAGCCGGTGGCCGCCGGCCCGCCGTACTGCTGGCTCAGCTCCGCGCCGCCACCGTCGCGGCCGGCCAGCATGCCGGCGACGAAGGCCCGGTCGACCGCCGGGGCGACCAGGCCGGCGAACCGGTGCGGCGCCAGCTCGACGCTGTCGTTCACAGACCGATCGAACGCAGGGCGGCGAAGGCTTCCTCCGCGATCCGCCGGATCAGGCCGTCGTTGACGTCGCGGTGCTCGTCGAGCAGGCCGACCTCGTCGGCGGCGAGCCACCGGAACTCGGTGTGCTTGCCCGCCTCCAGCGTCGGCCGGGCGAGGTCGCCGTCGACCCGGACCAGCCAGTCGCTCTCGATCCGTTCCAGGCCGTCGTCGGCGACGTAGCGGTACTCCCCGACGTGGCCGAGCACGTGCGACACCGTCCAGCCGGTCTCCTCGGTCACCTCCCGACGCAGCGCGTCGTCCACGTCCTCGCCCGGTTCCAGGTGGCCGCCGACGATGTCCCAGCAGTTGGGAAAGATGCGCCGGTCGGGAGACCGTCGCTGGACGAAGAGGCGGCCCTCGTCGTCGACGATCAGCGCGCCGGCGCAGCGCAGAGGCTCGGTGGACACGCCACGACAGTAGCGAGCGGTCGGGCGTCGCGGCGATGCCCGGTCTTGTCCCGGCAACATCCGGAGCGGACCATGTCCCCTACCGGATGCCACCGTCCCACAGGGGTGATGCGTGATGCAGGTACGGGAAGCGATGTCCAGCGAGGTCCTCGTGGTCGGCCCGGAGCACACGCTCCGTCAGGCGGCCCGGATGATGTCGGCCCGCGGCGTCGGGTCGGCGGTCGTGATCGATCCCGACTCCGAGGGGGTCGGCATCATGACCGAACGTGACGTGCTCAAGGCCATCGGCGCCGGCCTGGACTGCGACGTCGAGCGGACGGGCGCCCACCTCACCTGGGACGTGGTCTACGCCGGGCCGGAGTGGACGGTGGAGGAGGCCGCCGCCGCGATGGCCCGGGGCGGCTTCCGGCACCTGGTGGTGCTCGACGGGCGCGAGGTGGCCGGGGTGATCTCCGTCCGCGACATCATGCGGGTCTGGGCGGAGAGCATGGCCGAGGCGAGCTGAGTTGCCGGTCCGTCGCGGGTCTGGCAGACCGATCGACGGATGAGGATCCCGGTGAGGGTCTTTGATCTTTTTTGGTTGCTCTGGTAGGTCGGCAAATGATGACCATGGGGGGCCGCAGGCGCATGGTCGACTACGACGCGTGAGCGGGCGATCGCACCCTCGGATGCCGCTGGCACACCGGCAGGTTCTCTCGCCGAATTCGGCCGGGCGGTAAGTGTGCCGGCGCTCTGATGCGTGTACGGCATGTGGGACGTGAGCATGCACAGTTCGCAGAGTTCTACCGGCTCCACCGTGCCGCCTGCCTGAAGGCGGTGGTGGCGGCGACCGGTGATCGTCAGGGCGCCGAGGACCTGGTAGCGGAGGCTTTCACCAGGGCCTGGATGTCCTGGCGGAAGGTCAGCCGGCACCCGGCCCCGCAGGGATGGGTAGTCCGTACCGCCCTGAACGCGAGGGTGTCGGCGTGGCGGCGACGGCGCCGGGAGGTCGCCCTGGCGGACATGCACGACGTGGTGGTCGACCGGGACCCGGGCGGCGTGGACGCGACGCTGATGGCGGCGTTGCGCCAGTTGCCCGCCCGACAACGCGAGGTGATCGCGTTGCGGGTCTTCCTCGACCTGGACACTTGCGCCACCGCTGGAGTGCTCGGCATCGCCGCGGGAACCGTCTCCGCCCACCTTTCGCGGGCCGTCGCGACGCTGCGCGGCCAACTCGCCCCTGCCAATAGCCGAGGAGAATGAGCGTGCGAGACGAAGACGTACTGAGTGCGGTGTCGAACGGGCTGTCCGGCCTGGACATGCAGCGGCCGGTGGAGGAGATCGTCGCCGCGGGCAATGCGCGCCGCCGGCGCCGGGCGGGCGTGGTCACCATGGCTGCAGTGGCGCTTGCCGCCGGGCTGGCGGTGGGCGTGTCGTCGCTCGCCGGCTCGGGGCCGGGCGCGACGCCGACTGCGCAGCGGCCGGCCGCCACGGCCCCCGTGCACCCGGCCGCGTTCTCGTTGGTCAGCAACCTTGACGGCACCCTGACCCTGACGCTGTCGAGGAAGCAACTCGCCGACCCGGACGCGCTCCGCAAGGCGCTCGTCGACGCCGGAGTGCGGGCGAAGGTCACGACCGATGGCACGACGTGCCATTCGAACCCGCGCCCGCGCAACATGGAAGCGGTCTTCCCCTCGGCGAAGCACCAGCCCGACGACACCGTCATCGTGATCAACCCGGCGGCCATGGAGCCCGGCTCGGTGGTGGTCATCGGCCTGATCGAGCCGGATGGCGGGGTCGTCGTCTTCGGCCTCTCCTGGGAGGACAAGTTGATCTGCTCGAAGCCGCGACGGTGACGCGCGTCGCCTTCGTCCCGGGCTTGTCGTGCCCCCGCGTCCGTGATCTGAGCGGCTACGTGAAATCCGGCGTGGGTGGCTGGGGCTCAGGGGAGCGGTTGCCGGCGGGCTGGGGGACGGCCGGTGGGTGCACTCGTGCCAGGCGGGAGGTGATCGCGCCGTCGACCCGTCGCGGTGGCGGCTGGCCATGTACTCGGTCCCCTGCGCGGACCATGACCGGCGCCTGGCCTGGCTGAGTGCTGGCGGTGGCCGATGCGTCAGAGGGGTCAGCCCGTCGGGCTGACGCCTCTGAGCCGGCCTGGCGGTCCTACTTCGACTGGGTCAGCTCATCGCGGCGCTCGGGCTGCACGTGGACGGGCTTCCGCGAGGCGCAGCACGACCCGCTCGGCCTTCCGGTCTGATCTGCCGCCGACCGGTTGACGCAGGTCACCCGTCCCGGTGGCTCAGGATGCGGACATCGCCGTGCCGTCGGCGCGCACCCCACCGCCTTCCGTACGCTGAACAGCCATGACCGCCGAGCAGCTGATCTCCTTCGCCCGTGGCGCTCCCTCGCTGGACATCGTCGATGTCGAGGGGCTCAAGGCCGCCGCCGTCCGCGCGTTCGACGCCGATCCCGCCGGGGTGACGGCGTACGGCACCTCCGTCGGCTACCTCCCCCTGCGGAAGTGGATCGCCGAGAAGCACGGGGTCTCCGCCGACCAGGTGATGATCACCAACGGGTCGTTGCAGGCCGACGCGTTCCTCTTCGACCACCTGGTCCGCCCCGGCGACGCGGTGGTGGTGGAGCGCCCGACGTACGACCGGACCCTGCTCAACCTCCAGCGGATGGACGGCGAGCTGCACGGCGTCTCCATCCAGCCGGACGGCCTCGACACCGCCGAGCTGCGCAAGCTGCTGGAGTCCGGGGTGCGCCCCCGGCTCGCGCACGTCATCCCGAACTACCAGAACCCGGCCGG
This sequence comes from Micromonospora sp. NPDC023814, assembly GCF_040639595.1. NCBI lineage: Bacteria > Bacillati > Actinomycetota > Actinomycetes > Micromonosporales > Micromonosporaceae > Micromonospora > Micromonospora sp. NPDC023814. Next base: position 61,716 of record NZ_JBFAAF010000028.1, on the reverse strand, counting down.
CGTGACGCTGAGCCTGGAGAAGCGCCGCGAGCTGCTCGACCTCGCCGCCGAGTACGAGTTCACGATCTTCGAGGACGACCCGTACGCCGACATCCGGTTCCGGGGCGAGGCGCTGCCGTCGATGCTCTCGCTCGACACCCGCAACGTCGTGGTGCACGCCTCCAGCTTCACCAAGACGGTCTGCCCGGGGGTGCGGGTCGGCTACCTGGTCGGCCCGGCGGACCTGATCGGCGACATCGCGAAGAAGGCGACCAGCCTCTACATCTCGCCCGGCATGGTCTCCGAGGCGATCGTGCACCAGTTCTGCGTCTCCGGCGACATCGAGCGCTCGATCGAGACGGTGCGCGCCGCGCTCGGCGAGCGGGCCCGGGTGCTGGCCGAGTCGCTGCGCCGGCACATCCCCGAGGCCCGGTTCGTGGAGCCGGACGGCGGCTACTTCCTCTGGGTCGAGCTGCCCGAGGACGTCGAGGTCGACAGGCTCGCCCCGGCCGCCGCCGAGCGCGGGGTCGCCGTGGTCAAGGGCAGCGACTTCGTGGTCGACGGCGGGCGGCACGCCCTGCGGCTGGCGTACTCGGCGGTGACCGCCGATCGGATCGACGAGGGCGTCCGGCGGCTGGCGGAGGCCATGGCGGCCGTACGGGGCTGATTTCTGTCGGATTTCTGACAGTGCGGCGATACCGGCCGTCCCGGGGCTCCCGCCGGGGCGGCCGGTGGCCCACAATGCTGCGAGCGTCACTCACCACGTAGCGCAACTCACCGTCCGGCGCCGGCCCACGCCGCGCCCGACGACGAGCCCGATCCGGCCCCCGCCGGGCGGCACGCGGAGCGACGCGAGCAGCACAACCCCCGCCCCCAAGGGTGCCGGGTGGGCCGTGTCGTCCCCTCACCCCCCTGATGCGGCCCGGCCCGCCCGGCGCCACCACGGTCGATCGTCACCGCCCGTGACCGTCGACGGCGGCGTACCCTGCTAGCCGCGGCAGCGCGTGGGGAGGGGGCGTGATGACGGACCGGGGGCAGCGGGGGCGGACGGCCTCGCCGAGCGGCGGGCGGGTGCTCAGGCCCCGGGACTGGGCGGCGCCCGTGCGGGCGATGACCCGCCGGCTCAACCCCGACAACCTCCAGGGCCCCCCGACGCCGGCCGGCCCGCAGCGCAGCGCGGTGGTCGACTGCGCCCTCTACGTCGACGGCCGGCGGCAGCCCGGCGACTGGCGGTACGCCGACGCGCTCGCCGCGGCCCGCCGCGAGGAGAACGGCTTCGTCTGGCTCGGCCTGCACGAACCGGAGCTGGCCGAGATGACCGCCATCGCCGCCACCTACGGCCTGCACGAGCTGGCCGTCGAGGACGCGGTCAAGGCGCAGCAGCGCCCCAAGCTGGAGCAGTTCGGCGAGGTCAGCTTCCTGGTTCTGCGGACCGCGCGCTACTGCGAGCACGCCGAGCTGACCGAGAACTCCGAGGTCGTCGAGACCGGCCAGGTGATGCTCTTCATCGGGCCGAACTTCCTGATCAGCGTCCGGCACGGGGACGCCTGCCGGCTGGCCCCCGTCCGGGCCGACCTGGAGACGAAGCAGGACCTGCTGCTCCACGGGCCCTGGTCGGTGGCGTACGCGGTCACCGACCGGGTGGTGGACATCTACCTGGAGGTCGCCGACCGGCTGGAGGACGACCTCGACACGCTGGAGGTCGAGGTGTTCGACCGCCAGTCGAGCGGCCGGATCCAGCGGATCTACCAGATGAAGCGGGAACTGGTGGAGTTCAAGCGGGCGGTGACGCCGCTGCAACGCCCGCTGATGACGCTCACCGCGCAGCTGAACCGGGACGTGCCCGACGAGATCCGCCGCTACTTCCGCGACGTGCAGGACCACCTCAGCCGCACCGTCGAGCAGGTCAACTCCTACGACGACCTGCTCAACTCCATCCTCCAGGCCCGGCTGGCCCAGGTCACGGTCGACCAGAACAACGACATGCGCAAGATCGCCGCGTGGGCGGCCATCGCCGCCGTCTGGACCGCCATCGCCGGCATCTACGGCATGAACTTCGACGTCATGCCGGAGCTGCGGATGACGTACGGCTATCCGGTCGTGCTGGCCCTCATGCTCGCGATCTCGCTGGCCCTCTACCGCTGGTTCCGCCGCAACGGCTGGCTCTGAGGCGGGGGCGGGGGCGGGGACGCGGAAGCGCCGGCGGCGCGGGGTGACCCGCTCTGCCGGCGCTTTCCGGGGACTTCGGGGCGTCAGCGACGCCCGTTGGTCTTGGCGCCCTTGCCCAGCGCCTCGGTCAGGTCGTCCGCCGGGCGGCCCGACACGTCCTTGGCGCCCTCGGCCACCGACGGGACCTTGTCCGTCGCGTGGACCGTCGGCTGCGTGCCGGGGGTGGTGGTGGAGGCGCTGTCGCCGCCGGCCACCGCCGAGCTGCCGGCACCGGTCGGCCCGCCGGCCACGCCCGAGCCGCTCGACAGCGTCGAGGCGTCGGTGACCGGGGTCCGGATCTCCATGGTCTCGACCTCGTCGCGCATCGGTTCCAGCGTGCGGGTCGGGTCGTACTCGGCCCACTCCTGCTGCTCGCGGCGGCGACGCATCGCCATCGCGGCGACGCCGGCCACCGCGCCGGCCGCGAGGAGACCGGTCAACATGGACCCGCCGCGCCGCGTGTTCTTCTTCCGGGAAGCCTTCATGTTCTTCGCCTTGACCTTCCTGGTGACCGCGGCCTGCTTGGCTGCGGCGGCCTTCCTGCCGGTGCCCGCCTTGCCCGCCGCCTCGGCCTGGGCCTTGCGGACGGCCAGGGCCAGCGGCGCGAGCGCGGCGACCGTGGACGCGAGACCGCTGGACGCGCGGTCGCGCACGATGACGGCGGTCGGCGCGACGGCGCCCCGGGCCGCCTGGACCCGTGGGCCGACGGTGGCGCCAGCGCCCTTCGCGGCGTACGTCGCGGCCTGCCTCAGGTGACCGAGGCCCTGGTTCAGCTCCGCCTTGGCCAGCTGCCCCTGGGTCTTACGCCGCCCGATTCCAAACACGGTCCCACCTCCTGGGAGTTGTTCCTTCGTCATCCTCCACCTTCGGATGCCTCCGCACTGCCAGATCGGGCACATGGGAGGATCCGCATGGAACTGACCAACGAGTGAGGAGTACCCGTGGCCGAGGCTGTCTACGCCACCTTGCACACCAACGCTGGCCCGATCCGGCTGGAGCTCTTCCCCAACCACGCGCCGAAGACCGTCAAGAACTTCGTCGACCTGGCCGAGGGCAACCGCGAATACACCGACCCGCGCACGGGTCAGCCGGGCAGTGGGCCGTACTACGACGGCACCATCTCGCACCGGGTGATCAGCGGCTTCATGATCCAGATGGGCGACCCGACGGGCACCGGCCGCGGTGGCCCGGGGTACAAGTTCGCCGACGAGTTCCACCCGGAGCTGCGCTTCGACCGGCCGTACCTGCTGGCGATGGCGAACGCCGGGCCGGGCACGAACGGCTCGCAGTTCTTCATCACCGTCTCGCCGACGCCGCACCTGAACAACCGGCACACCATCTTCGGTCAGGTGGCCGACGAGCAGTCCGCGAAGGTCGTCGACTCGATCGCCAACACCCCGACCGGCCCGAACGACCGGCCGCTGCAGGACGTCGTCATCGAGCGGGTCGAGATCGAGCGCTCCGCTGCCTGAGTCGTCCGCGAGGTACCTTTGCCCACATGACTGAGCGCTCCGAAGGTCGGGACCGGTTGGCGGGCCGCGCGGCCCGCGTCGGTGGGCGGGCGCGGTGAGCGAGTCGCCGCCGGTCACCCCGGTCTGCTACCGGCACCCCGGCCGGGAGACGTACGTCCGGTGCACCCGCTGCGACCGGCCGATCTGCCCGGACTGCATGCGGGAGGCGTCGGTCGGGTTCCAGTGCCCGGAGTGCGTGGCGGAGGGACGTCGTGGCGTGCGGCCGGCGCGCACCGTCTTCGGTGGCGGTGCCGCCGGCCGGCACGGCTACGTCACCAAGGCGCTGATCGCGCTGAACGTGCTGCTGATGCTGCTCTCCATCGCCTCGGACCGGGGCGGGGACGCGGCGGTCGGCGGCTCCGGCTTCGGCGGCCTGATGGGCGGCAGCACCCCGCTGACCGACTGGGGCGCGGTGCTCGGCGGCGCGATCTTCCCCGACGGCACGGTCGGCGGCATCGCCGAGGGCGAGTGGTACCGCCTGGTCACCGCGATGTTCCTGCACTACGGCGTGGTCCACCTGCTGCTGAACATGTGGGCGCTGTGGGTGCTGGGCCGGTCGCTGGAGGCCAGTCTCGGGCCGCTGCGGTTCGGCGTGCTCTACCTGGTCTCCGGGCTGGGCGGGAACGTCGCCGCCTACCTGTTCAGCGAGCAGAACCAGCTCACCGCCGGCGCGTCCACGTCGATCTTCGGCCTCTTCGCCGCGCTGGTGGTCATCGAACGCAGGATGGGGCGGGACATCTCCCAGGTGCTCCCCATCCTGGTGATCAACCTGGTCTTCACGTTCACCGTGCCCGGCATCTCGATCCCCGGGCACCTGGGCGGGCTGGTGGTCGGCGGGCTGGTGGCGCTCGTGTTCGCGTACGCCCCACGGTCCCGGCGGACGCTGGTGCAGTTCGCCGGCGGCGCGGTGGTCGTGGCGGCGCTGCTCGGCCTGGCGCTGATCCGCACCGCCGTCATCCTCGGCGGCTGACCGTCCGCTCGGTCGTGCCGCAGGACCGAGCGGGCCGTGCGGCGGGCCACCCCGCCGGCCGCCGCGCCGGCCGCCCCGCCGGCCGCCCCGCCGGCCGCCGCGACGGCTGACCGCCGCTCAGCGCGGGCGGGCCTCGTGCAGGGCCTCGGCCACGTCGGCGGGCTCGGCGCCGAGGTCGAGGCGGCCGAAGAGGTGCAGCGACTCCCCGGCGTCGATCTCCAGCACCTCGCTGGTCAGGCCCAGCCGGGCGCGGCGGTCCACGGTGACCCGCTCGACGGTCGACCAGGACAGCCGGCGGCGACCCGCGAAGCCCTGGACGACGGTGACCCCCTCCGGGCCGACCGCCAGTCGGACCGGCGCCACCAGGTCGCGCGCCGCCCAGGCGGCCAGCGCGGCGGCCGCGACCACGGCCAGCCCCAACTGGACCGGGTCGCCCTCGTCGAGGAGCAGCGCGAGCGCGAGCAGCGCGACCGCGCCGGCCAGCTTGAGTGCCGGCAGGGTGGCCGGCACCCGCCACTGGCGGACGGTCGGGGACGGGTCTGGGCGCATCCGTCCAGGATGCCAGCGCACCCCGGGGGAGGACGGCGGCCCGCCAAGGACGTAGTATCGGTGGCAGCCGAAGTTACCGGGGAGTAGTCATGAGTGACGCAGTCATCGTCGGCGCGGTACGCACCCCGGTGGGGCGGCGCAAGGGCAGCCTGGCCGCCGTGCACCCGGTCGACCTCTCGGCGCACGTGCTGCGCGCCCTCGCCGAGCGCACCGGGATCGACCCGGCCCAGGTCGACGACGTGGTCTGGGGCTGCGTCTCCCAGGTCGGCGACCAGTCGTGGAACATCGCCCGCAACGGCGTGCTGGCCGCGGGCTGGCCCGAGTCGGTGCCTGGTACCACGCTCGACCGGCAGTGCGGCTCCAGCCAGCAGGCCCTGCACTTCGCCGCCGCCACCGTGCTCTCCGGCCAGGCCGACCTGGTGGTCGCCGGTGGCGTCGAGTCGATGACCCGGGTGGCCATGGGCTCCAGCGGGGCCGGCGGGATGCCCTTCAGCGAGCAGGTGCGCGACCGGTACCGGGGCGTCGAGGGCTTCGCCGAGGATGCGCCGCTGCCGTTCAACCAGGGCGTCGGGGCGGAGCTGATGGCCGCGCGCTGGCGCTTCTCCCGCGCCCAGCTCGACGAGTTCGCACTCGCCAGTCACGAGAAGGCGGCCGCCGCGCAGGACGCCGGCGCCTTCGACGCCGAGATCGCCCCGGTCGCCCTGGCCGACGGCGGCAAGTTCGCCGCCGACGAGGGCATCCGGCGGGACACCTCGCTGGAGAAGCTCGGCGAGCTGGCCACCCCGTTCCGCCCCGACGGCGTCGTCACCGCCGGTTCCGCGTCGCAGATCTCCGACGGCGCGGCGGCGCTCGCCGTCACCACCGGCGAGTGGGCCAGCCGGCACGGCCTGCGCCCGCTGGCCCGGATCCACACCGCCGTGGTCGCCGCCGACGACCCGGTCACCATGCTCACCGCGCCCATCCCGGCCACCGCCAAGGCGCTGCGCCGCGCGGGGCTGGGCATCGAGGAGATCGGGGTGTACGAGGTGAACGAGGCGTTCGCCCCGGTGCCGCTGGCCTGGCTGGCGGAGACCGAGGCGGACGCGGAGCGGCTCAACCCGCGCGGCGGGGCGATCGCCCTCGGCCACCCGCTCGGCGCCTCCGGCGCCCGGATCATGACCACCATGCTCGCCCACATGCGGGACAACAACATCCGCTACGGCCTCCAGACCATGTGTGAGGGCGGCGGCATGGCCAACGCCACCATCGTCGAGCTGCTCTGACGCCCCGCCGACCAGAGACGGGGGCTACGCCCCGGCAGGCTTGCGCGCCAACACGAAGCCCTGCGGGGTCGTCTCCGTGCCCTCGCGCTCCTTCACGACCGTGGCCCACAGGTCGAAACCGGCCTCGCGCACCAGCGCGGCCACCTCGTCCGGTCGCTGCCGGTACCAGTCGACGCAGATCGGCCTGCCGAAGGCCTCGTCGAGGTGGAGGCGTTCGTCGCCGACCTGGAAGGCGAGCATGAGCTGCCCGCCCGGCGCGAGCACCCGGTGGAACTCGGCGAGGACCTCGGGCCGCCGCTCCCAGGGGACGTGGATGACCGAGTAGTAGGCGAGCAGCCCGCCGAGGGAGGCGTCCGGCAGCTCCAGGGCGAGCATCGAGCCCACCTCGAACCGCAGCCGCGGGTACGTCTCCCGGGCCAGCGCGACCATGCCGGGCGACAGGTCGATGCCGAACGCGTCCAGTCCCAGTCGGTGCAGCAGGATCGTGACGCGGCCGGGCCCGCAGCCGACGTCGGCGACGGGGCCGTTGCCGTTGGCCTTCACCACCTCGGCGAAGGCGGCCAGCAGCGCGCGGTCGAGGGGTCTCTCGTCCATGTCCGTGCGGAGCCACTCGGCGTAGTCGACGGCCATGGCGTCGTAGGAGTCGCGGGTGGCGGTGAGGAAGGGGGCGTCCGGCATGGCGGTGAAGGTAGCCGTCCCCGCCGGCGTCCGCGATGACCATCGCCGGGACCGGCGGGAAGTGTCGATCGTCGCCGGGCACGGGGTGCGCCGGGGATAAGGTGTCGCCCCGGCGCCGGGGACGGGGCTAGATTCCGCGGCATGACCACTGCCTCCACGCCGCACGCCGACTGGGCCGACCCGCACTGGCGGGACACCGCGCTCGGCTGGGTCGGCGACCAACTCGGCCGGCACGGCCGGCGGGTCGTCGGGCCGGTCGAGCCCCGGGTCCGGCCGTGGTCCCTGGTCTGGCGGGTACCCACCGACGCCGGGGACGCCTGGTTCAAGGCGAACAACCCGGGCACCCGGCACGAGGCGGTGCTGCTGGGCGCGCTGGCCCGGCTCGCCCCGGGACGGGTGCTCGACCCGATCGCGGTCGACGCCGACCGCGGCTGGTCGCTGCTGCCCGACGGGGGCCGCTCGCTGCGCGACGCGCTGGGCGGCGACCGCGACCTGCTGGCCCGCTGGGAGCAGGTCCTGCCGGAGTACGCCGACCTCCAGCGCACGGTCGCGCCCCGGGCCGGCGAACTGCTCGCGCTCGGGGTGCCCGACCACCGGCCGGAGGTGCTGCCGGAGCTCTTCGAGTCGCTGCTGGAGGACGAGGAGTCGCTGCTGCTGGGGGCGGAGGACGGGCTCGACGTCGAGGCGTACGGGCGGTTGCGCGCCCACCGGGACACCTTCGCCGAGCACTGCCGGCGGCTGGCCGACTCGGGCGTCGCGCCCACCATCCAGCACGACGACCTGCACGACGGCAACGTCTTCGTCGCCGACGACGGGCACCGGTTCTTCGACTGGGGGGACGCCTCGGTCGCCCACCCGTTCGGCACCCTGCTGGTCACGCTGAACTCGGTCGCGGACGCCTTCGAGCTGCCCGCCGGCGACCCGACGCTGGCGCGGCTGCGGGACGCGTACCTGGAGCCGTGGTCGGACCGGCACGACCGGGCGACGCTGCGCGAGGTGGCCCGGCTGGCCGTCCGCGTCACCCGGGTGAGCCGGTCGCTCTCCTGGCGTCGGGCCCTCATGACGCGGGACCCGGCCCGGGCGCAGTACGCCTCCGCGGTGCCCGGCTGGCTGACGGAGCTGTTCGAGCCCGACCCGGTCTGAACCGGACGGGCGGCGCGCGGCCCCGCCCAGCAGGCGCGACGGGCCGCCCGCGACACCTCCGGCCCGTCCGGTGCCGGCCACGACCTCGACAGGAGCCGTCGACTGTGGTCAGAATCAGCGGGCCGGCGGCGCGAGTGACGCGTCCGCCCGCCGGCCGTCCGACTCACGGGGACAGATCGGGGAAACGTGAAATCCACACTCTCGCCGGCCGGGCTGCGCCGTGCCGCCCGCCGGGCCGTGGCCCTCGCCGCCACCACCGTCGTCGGCACCGGCCTCGCGCTGACCGCCGTCACCAGCCCGGCCCACGCCGCCGTCCCGCCGCAGCCCGGCACCTACACCGGCCTCGGCTTCGACGCCTGCACCGCGCCGACCAGCGCGCAGATGCAGGCCTGGCGCGATCACTCGCCGTACCGGGCGGTCGTCATCTACTTCGGCGGCAGCAGCCGGGGCTGCGCACAGCCCGCGCTGACCCCCGAGTGGGTCGCGGAGCAGACGGCGGAGGGCTGGCACCTCGTCCCGATGTACGTCGGCCTCCAGGCCCCCTGCCTGCCGACCAGCCGGCCGCGCATCGACCCGGCGCAGGCGGCGGCGCAGGGCCAGTCCGAGGCCGACGACGCCGTGGCGCGGGCGGTGGAACTCGGCCTGCCCCGGGAGAGCGTCCTGTTCTACGACATGGAGGACTACGACGGCGGCGACGCCGCCTGCACCACCGCGGTCCTCACCTTCATGAGCGCGTGGACCGCACGGCTGCACGACCAGGGCTACCTCTCCGGCTTCTACAGCAGCGTGGCCCGCGGCGTCGCCGACCAGGTCGCCGCCTACGACACGCCCGGCTACGTGCGTCCGGACTACCTCGACTTCGCGCGCTGGGACAACCAGGCCACGGTCGAGGACCCGACCATCCCGGCCACCTACTGGATGCCGAAGCGACGGATGAAGCAGCACGTGGGCCCGCACGACGAGACGTGGGGCGGGGTCACCATCAACATCGACGGCGACTACCTCGACGTCGCCCCGCTGCCGGCGACCCGGTTCGGCGACTTCACCGGCAACGGCTGGGCGGACCTCGGCTACCGGGAGCCGTCCACCGGCCGGCTGCACGTCTACGGCGGCAACGGCACCACGCTGAGCGGCCGGGTCACGCTGGGCGCCGGCTGGAACGGCATGGACACGATCATCCGGGCCGGCAACTTCGACCGGGACGGCGGCGAGGACGTGATCGCCCGCGAGCCGGCCACCGGCTACCTGTGGCTCTACCCGGGCACCGGGTCGGGGATCAGCGGCCGGATCAACCTTGGCGCGGGCTGGAACAGCGTCCGGGAGATCACGCCCATCGGCGACTACAACCGCGACGGCTTCCAGGACCTGCTGGCGGTGCAGAGTTCCACCGGCGCGCTCTACCTGTATCCCGGCACGGGAGGCAGCGCGTTCACCAGCCGCATCCTGCTCGGCTCCGGCTGGAACACGGTGGACGAGTTGAACGGCGGCGGCGACTTCAACAACGACGGCTACCCCGACGTGGTCGCGCGGGAGAAGAGCACCGGTGACCTCTACCTGTACCCGGGTCGGGCCGGCGCGCCCAACACCCGTACCAAGGTCGGCGCCGGCTGGAACACCATGCGCGACCTCGTCCAGCTCGGCGACTTCGACCGGGACGGCCGGCCGGACATGGTGGCCGTGCAGCAGTCGACCGGCTACGTCTACCGGTACCGCTGGCTCGGCACCGCCTGGGCGGCGCCCATCCGGCTCGGCACCGGGTTCGGCTCCATGACCCCGCTGCTCTGAGCGACCAGGATCGAGGACCCGTGACGCTCCGTTCCGCTCTGCCCGCCGGGCTGCGGCGTACCGCCCGGCGGGCCCTCGCCGCGACGGCGGCCACCGTGCTCGCCGCCGGCGCCGCCCTGACCGGCACCGCCGGGCCCGCGCGGGCCGCCGGCTACACCGGGCCGCACCCGGGCGCGTTCACCGGCCTGGGCTTCGACACCTGCACCGCGCCGTCGAACGCGGCGATGAACGCGTGGCTCGCCTCGCCGTACCGGGCGGTGGGCATCTACATCGGGGGGAACGGCCGGGCCTGCGCCCAGCCGAACCTGACCCGGGAGTGGGTGACCACGCAGGCGGCGGCGGGCTGGCGCTTCTTCCCGCTCTACGTCGGGCCGCAGGCGCCCTGCCGCAGCACCAGCAAGCCGCGGATCGACCCGGCGCAGGCCGCCGCGCAGGGGCGGGCCGCCGCCGACGACGCCGCGGCGCGCGCCCGCGACCTGGGGCTCGCCCGGGAGAGCACCGTCTTCTACAACATGGAGAAGTACCCGGCGGGCGACGCGGTCTGCACGGCGGCGGTGCAGACCTTCACCCACGCCTGGACCATCCGGCTGCACGACCACGGCTACTTCTCCGGCTTCTACACCGACGTGGCCTCCGGCGGCCTCGCCGACCAGGTCTCGGCGTACGAGCGGGCCGGCCACGGCCGGCCGGACTACCTGGACTTCGCCCGGTGGGACGGCGCGCAGACGGTGGCGGACGAGGCGCTGCCCGAGTCGTACTGGATGCCGAAGCAGCGGATGAAGCAGTACCGGGGCGACCACCACGAGACGTGGGGCGGGGTGACCATCAACATCGACAGCAACCACCTCGACGTCGCCCCGCTGCCCGCGACCCGGTTCGGCGACTTCACCGGCAACGGCTGGGCGGACCTCGGCTACCGCGAGCCGGCCACCGGCCGGCTGTACGTCTACGGCGGCAACGGCGCCACGCTGAGCGGGCGGGTCTCGCTCGGCGCGGGCTGGAACGGGATGGACGCGATCGTCCGGGCGGGCAACTTCGACCGGGCCGGCGGCGAGGACCTGCTGGCCCGCGAGAAGTCGACCGGCTACCTGTGGTTCTACCCGGGCAACGGCACCGGCGTGACCACCCGGGTCAGGGTCGGCAGCGGCTGGAACGGCATGCGCGAGATCACTCCCGTCGGCGACTGGAACGGCGACGGCTTCCAGGACATCGCGGCGGTGCAGACCTCCACCGGCGTGCTCTGGCTCTATCCGGGCAAGGGCACCGGCTTCGGCAGCCGGGTCGCCCTCGGCGGCGCGGGCTGGAACGGGCTCGACGAGCTGACCGGCGGCGCCGACTTCACCGGTGACGGGCGCCTCGACGTGCTCGCCCGGGACACGGCCACGGGCCGCCTGCACGTCCACCCGGGCGGCCCGGACGGCCTCCTCGGCGCCCGGCTCGACGCGGGCACCGGCTGGGGCGGCATGCGCGACCTCGTCCAGCTCGGCGACTTCGACCGCGACGGCCGGCCCGACCTGGTCGCGGTCCAGAAGTCGACCGGCAACGTGCTGCGGTACCGCTGGAGCGGCGGCGGATGGCTCGCCCCGACCCGGCTGGGCAGCGGTTTCGGCGCGATGCAGCCGCTGCTCTGACGCGTAGTTCCGGGCCCGTCCGGCGCGACGGGCCCGGAAGTCGGACAGGCGGTGCGACGCGCGGGTGTGGAAGTTCTGCAATTTGCGCGTGACCCACGTCACCCTCCGGCGCCCGTCGTTGGGCAGGGCATGGACGTCTTCTCCCGAACGTTCCTCCCGGCCGCCTCCGAGGCCGGACTGGCGATGCAGACCGTCAGCCGGCACATGCCGGTCTTCCGCCGCTGCGTCGGCTCCGGCGACGCCACCATCCTGGTCACCCGGTGCAGCCGGCCAGACCGCCCGATGGCCGGCGAGTACCTCTTCCTGCTGACCCACCGGCGGCTGGTCGTCACCCAGCAGACCCGGGTCCTGCACCGGCTGCGCCTGCACCTCAACACCGAGCTGCGGGAACTGAGCAACGTCACCTGGAGCCCGGACCCGCGCCTGCACTCGGTCGAGCTGGCGGCCACCGCGATCGACGGGGTCCGCGAGCGGTTCCTCATCCACACCCGGCACCCGAAGCAGGTGTGGCAGCTCGACGCGCTGCTCAACCACGCCTTCCGGACCCGGCTGCGGGCGCCCCGGGAGCGGCTCGTCGCCACCATCGGCGAGGCGCCAGCGGTCGCGCGACCCGCCGCGTTCCGGCCGGCCGTGGTGCGCTGACCGTCTTCTTACCGAACCCGAACATCCGCTGACCCGCCCGGCGGCGCCGCGTCGGGAATCATGGGCCGGTGACCGTCGACGCCCCGACCCGCGGGCTCGTCCTCGTGGTGGAGGACGAGCCGGCCATCGCCGACCTGGTCCGGCTCTACCTGATCCGTGACGGGTTCGGCGTACACCTGGAACGGGACGGTGCCGCCGGCCTGGCCGCCGCCCGCCGGCTGCGGCCGGTGGCCTGCGTCCTCGACATCGCGCTGCCCGGCCTGGCCGGCACCGAGGTCTGCCGGCGGCTGCGCGAGGCCGGCGACTGGACGCCGGTCATCTTCCTCACCGCCCGCGACGACGAGGTGGACCGCGTCGTCGGGCTGGAACTGGGTGCCGACGACTACGTCACCAAGCCGTTCAGCCCGCGCGAGCTGGTCGCCCGGGTGCGGGCGGTGCTGCGTCGCACGGCCGGAGCGCCCGGAGGGATGGGCCGGCCGCGGGTCGTCGGCGCGGTGACGCTCGACCCGGCCCGGCGCACGGTGACCGTCGCGGGGGCTCCGGTGCAGCTCACGTCGACCGAGTTCGACCTGCTCGCGCACCTGATGGCCCGGCCGGGCCGGGTCTTCACGCGGGAGGAACTGCTCGCCGGGGTGTGGGGGTACGCGGCCCACGCCGGCACCCGCACCGTCGACGTGCACGTCGCGCAGGTCCGCGCGAAGCTCGGCGCGGCCAGCGTGATCCGCACCCACCGGGGCGTCGGGTACGCCGCCGATGGCTGAGCCCACCGTCGCGCTGCCGGCGGTCGGCCCGCCGGCGCGGCCGTCCCGCCCCCGCCCCGCCCGTACGCTCACCTCCCGCGCGGTGCTGGTCACCTGCGCGGTGGCCCTGGTCTCGGTGCTGGTCACCGCGATCGTGGCGGTGCCCCTGGCGGTACGCGGCGTCGAGCGGCGCGACCAGGAGGCGCTGGCCGCCCAGGCCCGGCTCGCCGCCGAGGTGCTGCGGCCCCGGCTGGAAACCGGGCGGACCGCCGACGAGGAGCGGATCGTCCGCCAGCTGCGCGCCCAGGGCGTCGACGCGTACCTGGTCCGGCGGGGCGTCGCGGACCGGCCCGGCCTGCCGTCCCGGGTGGTGCAGCGCGTCGCCGAGGGACGGAACGTGTCGACCCGCCGGCCCCTCGACGGGCGGCGCACGCTGATCGAGGGCCGCGCCCTGCCGGGCGGCAACGGGGTGGTGCTGACCCGCTCCCGGGCCACCGCCCCGTGGCGGCAGGTGCTGCCCAGCCTCTGGCTGCCGCTGCTGGCCGGGCTGGCCGCCGGCGTGGTGGCCGGGCTGCTGCTGGCCCGCCGGCTGGCCCGGCCGATCCGGCGCGCCGCCGACGCCGCCGCCCGGCTGCGCGCCGGGGACCGGACGGTACGCGTGCCGGTGGAGCCGCCCGACGAGGTGGCCGACCTGGCGTACGCGCTGAACGGGCTGGCCGCCGCGCTGGCCACCAGCGAGGGCCGGCAGCGGGAGTTCCTGCTCTCCGTCTCGCACGAGTTGCGCACCCCGCTGACCGCGATCCGGGGCTACGCCGAGGCGCTGGCGGACGGGGTGATCGGGGCGGCGGACGCGGCGGGCACCGGCCGTACCGTGCTCGCCGAGGCGGAGCACCTGGACCGGCTGGTCAGCGACCTGTTGGCGCTGGCCCGGCTGGAGGCCGCCGACTTCCCGCTCGAACCGGTGCCGGTGGACCTGGCCCGGCTGGCCGCCGACGCCGGCCAGACCTGGGCCGACCGGTGCGCGGCGGTGGGGGTCACGTTCCGTGCCGAGGTTCCGGAGCAGCCGGTGCCGGCGTACACCGATCCGGGGCGGATCCGGCAGGTGGTGGACGGGCTGCTGGAGAACGCGCTGCGCGTCGTACCGCCGGGGGCGCCGGTCGTGCTCGCGGTCCGGGCGGCCGGCCCGGACCCGGCGGCGGGCGGCGTCGTGGAGGTCCGCGACGGCGGACCCGGTTTCACCGACGACGACCTGGCGGTGGCGTTCGAGCGCGGCGCCCTGCACCAGCGCTACCGGGGGGTGCGCAAGGTCGGCAGCGGGCTGGGGCTGGCACTCGCCGCCGGCCTGGTCCGCCGGCTCGGCGGGGAGATCACGGCCGGGCACGCGCCGGAGGGCGGGGCGGCGTTCACCGTCCGGCTGCCCCCGGATCCTTACCAAGCTCGAACATCGGCCTGACCCGCCGCTCGCCGGACGGCGGGAGGCTGGGATTCCACGGACGGACGAGAGGGAGACTCATGGCACGTTGGGGAATCGCCGCCGGCACGCTGTTCGCGGCGGTCGCGCTGGGACTCACCGGCTGCGGCGCGGCCGAGGTGGCGGGCCAACCGGCCCGCGAGACCGCCCTCGAGGTCGTCGCGGCCCTCGGCGCGGAGGGCCAGGCGCTCGCCGCGATGGGCTTCGACGCCGGCGACCTGGACGTCGACCCCGTGGCCGCACCCGCGTCGCCGGCGGCCTCGCCCACCGCGACCGGGGAGAAGCCGCGGCGCGAGCGCGCGGAGGAGTGGCGCAAGCGCCGGCAGGCCCGGGTGCTGCTGCGGAAGAACACGCTGCACGGCGAGGCCGTGGTGCGGACGAAGGACGGCGGCACGAGGACCGTCGCCGTGCAGCGGGGCGAGGTGACCGCGATCGACGGCGGGAAGATGACCGTGAGGTCCACCGACGGCTTCACCATGACCTGGACCTTCGGCGACGAGCTGCGCGTCGTCGAGCGTCGTACGACGATCGCGTCCACCGACATCGGGGTGGGCACGACGGTCGGGGTGGCCGGCGCCAAGGAGGGCGACGGCGGCGTGGCCCGCCTGATCGTCGTGCCGGTCAAGCAGAAGTAGGTGTGGCCCCGCCGTCCCCGGCGGAGGGATCGAGCCTGACCGCCCGGAGCCGGGGACGGCGGGCCACACCCCACCTCAGTACACCCGGGAGCCGATGAAGTCGTCGTGCCCGTAGCCGACCGGGTTGGCGAAGGCGCGGGACTCGAACGACCACTGCTGGCGCGTGCTGGTGGAGCAGGTGGCCAGCCGCAGCCGCGGGGTGCCCAGCCACGGGTCGTCGAAGGCCAGGCAGAGGTTGGTGTTTCCGGCCGCCTTGATCTGGTTGCCGGCCAGCACGAACCTCTGGTTGGCGCCGCCGTGGCAGTCGTGGATGTCGACCGCCGTGCCGGAGTTCAGCGTGCCGCCCGAGACGTCCAGGCAGCGGTCGTGGGAGAGCTCCGAGTGCAGCGACTGCCGGGCCGGGTCGTACCAGAAGCCCTGGTTGCGCCCGCCGTGGCAGCCGTACGACTGCTGCGGCGTGCCGTTGCGCGAGTCGTACCCCTTGCCGTCCACGCAGGTGCCGGTGGCGGCGTTGCGCAGCTGCCTGAACTCGAACAGCCCCGGGTAGAGCACGCCGTTGCCGGTGCTGGCCGGGTCGACGCAGGTGGCGCGCTGCTGCCCGGAGTTCCAGAACTGGGTGACGCACTGGGCGAACATGCCGTGCCCCCGGTGGTTCGGGTGGAACGACTGCCGCGCCGCGTTCTCGTCCCAGACGCCGATCTCGATGTGGAGGCCGCGGACGGCGGTGTTGTCGGTGCACACCTCGTGGCCGTGGAACAGCCGGCTCGCGTCGAGGTAGCGGGTGCCGGTGTTGGTCGCCGCCGCCCGCAGCGCCGACTCGAACAGGGGCACCGCCTTGTTCCGGGCGAACGCGGCGTCGGCCAGGTAGAGCAGGCAGCCACCGGCGTACCAGCCGGGGAAGTTCGGGTTGTCCTCCACGTCCGGGCTGCCGGGGCTCGGGTACGACATGAGCACCAGCTCGTAGTCCGACCGCAGGTAGCCCGCGCCGGTCATGGTCTGCCGGATGTCGGTGAGCGCGTCCTCGACCGCCTGTCGGCTGCCGTCGGTGCGCACCGTCCACTGGTCGGTGTAGGTGGGGTAGCACGGGCCCTGGAAGAAGACCCGGCGGATGGCGCAGTCGGTGGCGACGGGGCCGAACTGGATCGTGCCGTCGCCGTTCGCGCCGACCACCACCCAGATCAGCTTGATGTGCGTGTTGCGCGCCTTGATCGCCAGGTGGTCGCCCTGGTTCAGCTCGTTGTGCTGGGTGGGTCCGCCCCGGATCAGGTTCCACGGGGTCGCGCCGGAGCAGGCGATGTTGTACTTCTCGTCGGCGGGGATGCCGGTGCGGAAGACCGCCTGGTCGTACGAGCGGTCGCACCAGTTGCCGGGTTCGTGGGTGCCGGGGACGTAGTTGCCCACCCCCTCCCCCGAGATCTCGCTGTCGCCCATCGTGATCAGCGCGGTGCGGCGCTGTTCGATGGGGCGGATGGCGGGCGCGCCGTAGAGGGCGGTGGCCTCGGCGGCGCGGATCGCCTCCAGGTTGCCGGGGAGTGGCTGGATGGCCGGACGGTCGGCCGCGGTGGCGGGGGAGGCCGTTCCGGCGAGCATCGGCAGGACGAGCGCGGCGGCGACGACGGTGAGCACCCGTCGTCGGGTCGCGCGTCCGCGGCTGGCAGGGGAACCATGCATCGACGCACTCCTTTCGGCTCGATCGCGGGGCGTCGATCGAGTTGCCAGAAGGTAACGCCGGCTTCGAGATATGTGAATGCGTCTCGGAATCGTTGCGCGCGGAGTGGAGAACCGGACGATCCGGGCGAGACGGGCGACGTCAGGGGTGCTGCGGCCGTCGCTCCGGCCACCCACTTCGGCGTGCGCCGGGCGGCGTCGGCGGTGCCCGGCCAGGTGGCGCCGGGCGGGTCAGCGCCCGGGCGGCAGGGCGTAGCCGACGTAGCCCCGGAACTCGACGCGCCAGCCCGCCGGCACCAGCTCCGCGCACGCCGGCCGGCTGCCGGTGCAGACGATCGCGTCCACCGAGGCCGGGTCGGCCGGCGGGCGCCCGGGCAGCACGGACTGCAGCGCCACCAGCTCCGGCGGGCGGCCGTCGGCGTCACGCAGCAGCAGCCACCAGGGGTACTCCCAGTTGTCGTTCTGCTGCACCAGGCCGATCCGGCGGGCGTCCGTCGCGCGTACCGCGCCCGCCGCCCAGCGGAACTCCTCCGCCCACTGGGGACGCCGCAGGAACCGGGTCTCCCACTCGGAGGCGGTGAAGACCGAGCCCGCGCCGACCAGCCGGCGCGGGAAGCCGTACGACACCGCGAGCACCCCGGCCAGCGCGCAGGTGGCCAGCACGGTCACCGCGAGCCCGGCCGCCACCGACCGCCGGCCCGCGCCGCCGGCCCGCGCGGCCGACCGGCGGCGGAACAGCGCGTCGAGCCAGAGCCCCGCCAGCGGTACGGCCAGCGTCAGCGCGTAGAGCAGCAGGCGGTTGCCCCACGGCTGCCACTTGACCATGGCGGTGTGCAGCAGCACGGCCACCACCACGACCACCGCGTACGCGCGCAGCGGCCCCGCCTGCGTCGGGCCGACCCGGCCCGGCCTGGCCAGCGCGAACCCCGTCCCGATCAGCGCCAGCGCCCCGGCCAGCGGGAAGGCCACCCGGTCCTCGTCCGGATACCAGGACGGCACCGGGAAGCGTTCCCGCCCGAAGGTGGTGGCCCGGTCCTGGGGGTCCACCCCGATCAGTTCGGCGCCGGCGACGATCACCTCGGCGCCGGCCCGGCGCAGCGGCGCGAGCGGGGTGTCGAACGCGGTGTGCGCGATCCGCAGCGCGTTGACGAGCACCGACGGCGGGTCGTGCCGCTCCATCGGGACGGACTCGCGCAGCCGGGGCGGGCCGAGCGGGTGCCCGAACTCGGCGGTCACCCGGGCGAGGAACGGCCCGACCACGACCGCCGCGACCAACAGGATCAGCACCGACCCGGTCACCGTCCGGGCCACCTGGCGTCCCGGCCGGAGACCGCCGGGCGCGGCAGCCCCACCGGCGTGACCGACATCCGGGCCGCCCACCGCGCCGGCCCTGTGGGGCACCGCTCCGGCGCGCTCCCGCGCGGTGCCGCCCCGCGCCAGCCGGAGCTGGGCGAGCCCCCAGAGCACCAGCAGCGGCCCGACCGCCATCAGGCCGTTGGTCTTGGTGACCGCGGTCAGCCCGGTGGCCGCCCCCAGCCCGAGCATCGTCCCGATCCCGGCGCGCCGGCGCAGCCCGTCCAGCGCGAGCGTCGCCGCGCAGGCCACCCAGGCGGCGCAGACCAGGTCGGTCTGGGTGCTGGTCGCCTGGAGCGCCACCATCGGCGTGGTGGCCAGCACGAACGCGGTGAGCAGCTGGGACCGGCGGCTCCCGCCGAGCTGGGCGGTGATCCGGGTCGCCGCCAGCAGGACGCCGACCCCGGCGGCCCACTGCACCAGGTGGTACAGCGCGTCGCCGCCGGTGAAGAGGCGAAGGTGCAGCAGCAGGTACTCGGCGCCGGGCGGGATGGTCACCTGCCGGTGGATGGCGGTGGGCCAGAAGTCGAGGTCGCCCTGGGCCACCCAGTGCTCCACCTTCGGCAGGTGGTAGGTCTGCGAGTCGAAGTTGTTCGGTTCGGCCAGCAGGGCGATCAGCAGCTCGACCAGGAGCAGCCCGCCGACCGTGCCGGCGAGCAGCCGCTCGCCCCGCCCCGCCGTACGCCAGGCTTCGGCCAGACCGGTCCACCAGCCGGACCGGCGGGCCCCGGCGGCGCCCGGCGCGCCGGCATCCGGTGCGGGCGGCGGGGCCGGGGCGCCGGTGGTGGGGCCGGTGGCCGCGCCGACCAGGGCGCGGCGTGGCACCGCGACGGCCGCCGCCCGTCGCGCGGCGTCCCGGCGGCGGCGCCGTCCGGCGACCGCGCCCGTGGCGGCGAGGAAGAGCAGCCAGGCGACGGCGAACGCCGGCAGGGTGAGCAGCCCCAGCGCGCCGAGCACCTCCACCGTGAGCACCGCGAACGCGCCCGTGACCAGGGCGGCCCGGACCAGCGCGAGGCGCAGTGGCGCCACGGTCTCGGTGGCCAGCGGCCGGAGGGCGACGGTGAGCAGTCCGATCGCGGCGACGGGGGCCAGGGCGAGCGGGTAGCCGGCTGCCGACATGGCGGAAGTAAACACCATCTTCCTGAGGCCGCCACGGTCGATGCCCACGGTGCTGGACACCGTCCCGCTGACCAGCCAGGCTAGGCTAGGGCCGACGTATTGTCGCCACCGTGGAGATTCCCGTGAAGCTCTCGATCCTCATGCCGGTCTACAACGAGGAAGAACGCATCGCGGATGCTCTCAAGCAGGCGTTGGCTGTCGACTACCCGTGCGAGATCGAGCTGGTCGTGGTCGACGACGGCAGCCGGGACGGCACCGGTGAGATCCTCGGCCGGGCCGACGACGCGCGCCTGCGGGTCATCACCCACCAGCGCAACGCCGGCAAGGGCGCGGCCATCAAGACGGCGGTCGACAACGCGGAGGGCGACTACCTGGTCATCCTCGACGCCGACCTGGAATACGACCCGCAGGACATCCCCAAGCTGCTCGACCCGGTGCTCGACGGGCGGGCCACGGTCGTCTACGGCAATCGCACCTTCGGCAGCCACAGCGCCTACAGCTTCTGGTACGTGATGGGCAACAAGGGCGTCACGATGGCCGCCAACGTGCTGTTCAACTCCTACATCGGCGACCTGGAGACCTGCTTCAAGCTGATGCCGGTCGACCTCTACCGCTCGCTCGACGTCCGCTCGCGCGGCTTCGGCATGGAGGCGGAGGTGACCGGCAAGCTGCTGCGCCGCCGGATCCGCCCCTACGAGGTGCCGATCAGCTACCGGGCGCGGGGCCGCGAGGAGGGCAAGAAGATCACCTGGAAGGACGGCGTCGAGGCGCTCTGGATCCTCGGCCGCGAGCGCACCCGCCGCCGCCCCCTCGGCGCACCGACCCGCTGACCCGCCGCCGAGACCTGCCCCGCGGCGGGTCGTCGCGGCTCAGCGGCCGGCCGGCGCCAGCGCCGACTCCAGGAACCCGCCGACCGAGCGGCGCAGCCCGGCGGCGTCCAGCCCGTGCCACCGGGTGTGGTCCTCGGCCGACCCGTAGCGGCGCAGCTCCTCGCGCCCGACGCCGAGCGCCAGCAGCCGGTGCGGCCGGTCGGCCAGCGCCGCCGACACCACCCGCGCCGACGTCCCGGCCAGGTAGGGCTCGACCAGGATCACCTCCGTGCCGGCCAGCGCCCGCAGCCCCGCGGTGTCGAACGGCCGGGGCCGGTGGGTGTACGCCACCGTGACGCCCAGATCGGCCGCCGCGGCGAGCGACGCGTCCAGCACCGGGCCGACCGCGACCAGCAGCGGGGCGCCCGGCCCCGCGTCCCGGAGCACGCGCAGCGCGCCGTCGCCGCCGTACGGCCGGTCGTTGTGCTGGGTGGAGAGCCGCAGGTACGCCGAGCCGTCGGCGGCCACCGCGTCGCGCAGCAGCGCCGGCACCTCGTCGGGGTGGCCGGGGACGTGCACGGTCCAGCCGTGCAGGGTGTCGATCAGCGAGACGTCCGCCGGCGAGAGGTGGGTGCGACCGGCCGCCGCCCGGTCGTACGACGCGCCGACGCTGACCAGCACCGCGCCCACACCCTGGTGGTCGAGGTCCAACTTGAGCTGCTCGTACGCGCGCTCGACCAGGAACGGGGCGTAGCTGTGCGCGATCGGCCGCAGCCCGGTCAGCGCCAGCCCGCCGGCCACGCCCACCATCAACTGCTCGCGGATCCCGACGTTGAGGACCCGGTCCGGGTGCCGCTGCGCGGCGGGGGCGAACGCGGCGGCGGAGATGTCCGCCAGCACCAGCGCCGTACGCGGATCGTCCGCGAGCAGCGCGGTGGTGGTGTCGACGAAACGGTCCCGCACGGTCACTCCCCCTGGTCGACGACCGCGACGACGACGTGCGGCCGGTGGTTGTCCTGCCCGGTCAGGGCGGTGTGCAGGGCGTCGTGGTCGCGCCCGTCGACGGTGGCGGCGGTCCAGCCGTTGACGGTGAACCGGGCCGCGGCGCCGCCCGGCCAGCCGTGCGTGGCGGAGCCGTTGTCGATCACGATCGCGGTCAGGTTGCCCAACCCGGTCGCGCCCGCGTACGCGATCGCCTCGTGGTTGGAGCCCTCGTCCAGCTCCGCGTCGCCGAGCAGCACGAAGACCCGGGGCGTGAGCAGGCCCTGGGCGCGCAGCCCGAGCGCGGTGCCCACGCCGAGCCCGAGCCCGTGGCCGAGGGAGCCGGAGCCGATCTCCACCCCGGGCACCAGCATCCGGTCGGGGTGGTCGCCGAGCCGGCTGTCGGGGCCGCCCTGGTCGTCCAGCCAGTCGGCGGGGACGAAGCCCTTCGCGGCGAGCACGGCGTAGTAGCCGGCGACGGCGTGCCCCTTGGAGAGCAGGAACCGGTCCCGCTCCGGCGCGTCGACGGTCTCCGGGGTGATCCGCAGGATCCGGTCGTAGAGCACCCAGAGCACGTCGACCGTGGAACGGACGTTCGCGCCGAACTCCCGGCCCGCGCGGACCCGCTCGTACAGCGGGGCGACGGGCCCGGGCAGGGGTGGCGTGGTCGGGTCGTCCGGCGGTGGGGCGGTCGCCACCCGACCCGCGTTGGCGGTCATCGTGGTCATGCCGCTAGCCTGCAAGTTGAAGTCCGCTTCAACTCAAGGCGACGTGATGCACGAGTCACTGACCATCGGCCAGCTCTCCACCCGCAGCGGCGTGGCCCCCTCGGCGCTGCGCTACTACGAGCGGCTCGGGCTGATCCGGGCCGAGCGGACGGGCGGCAACCAGCGCCGGTACGCCCGCACCGAGCTGCGCCGCGTGGCGTTCATCCGGATCTCCCAGCAGGTCGGCATCTCGCTCGAGGAGATCCGGGAGGCGCTGGACTCCCTGCCGGCCTCCCGTACCCCCAACGCGGAGGACTGGGCGCGGCTCTCCGCGGCCTGGCGGGAGCGCCTGACCGAGAAGATCCGGCTGATGACCAAGCTGCGCGACGACCTCGACGGCTGCATCGGCTGCGGCTGCCTGTCGCTGCGGCGCTGCACGCTCTACAACCCGGACGACTCGCTCTCCGGAGAGGGCTCGGGGGCCCGCCTGATGCTCCCCCGCCCGGTTGCGGAGCCGGCACCGACCGCCTGAAGCGTTACGGCGTCATCCGGACGACGACCTTGCCTGCTTTCGCGCGCCCTTCCTCGACGTACGCCAGGGCTTCGCGGGTGGCCTCGAAGTCGAAGACGCGGTCCACGATCGGCCGGATCGTGCCGGCGTCGACGAGGGAGCTGATCTCGCGCAGTTGGTCGCCGCTGGCCTTCATGAACAGGAACGAGTACCTGACCTGGTGGCGCCGGGCGCGTCGCCGGATCCGGAAGCTCAGCGCGGCCATGGCCAGCCGGACGACGGGGTTGGCGCCGAGTTCCTTGGCAAAGGTGGGATCGGGCGGCCCGGCGACGCTGACGACGATCCCGCCCGGCTTGAGGACCTTTAGGGATTTCTCGAGTGTCTCGCCGCCGACGGTGTCGAGAACGACGTCGTAGTCGCGCACGACCGTCTCGAACGCCTGCTTCTTGTAGTCGATGACGATGTCGGCGCCGAGGCTTTTCACCAGGTCGAGCTTGGAGCTGCTCGCGGTGGTGGCGACCTGTGCGCCGAGGTGTTTCGCGAGCTGGATGGCTATGGTGCCGACGCCACCGGCGCCGGCGTGGATGAGGACCTTCTGGCCGGGGCGCAGGTTGGCTCGTTCGACCAGGGCTTGCCAGGCGGTGAGGCCGACCAGGGGGAGGGAGGCGGCCTCTTCCGTGGTGATCGTGGCGGGTTTGGCGGCGACGTCGTCCTGGTCCATCGCGATGAGCTCGGCGAACGCGCCGATCCGGTTCTGGTCCGGGCGGGCGTAGACCTCGTCGCCGGCGGCGAACCGGGTGACACGGGAGCCGACGGCGACGATCGTGCCGGCAAGGTCGTTGCCGAGGACGAACGGCGCCCGGTACGGCAGGATCACCTTGAGATCCCCGGCCCGGGTCTTGAGGTCGAGCGGGTTGACGCTCGCCGCGTGGATCCGGACGAGCACGTCGTTGTCACCCACCGGCGGGTCCGGCACGTCGCGGGCCTGCACGGTGTCGGCGTCGCCGTAGTGGTCGACCACAAATGCCTTCATCGTCTGCTCCGTCTCTCAGTGGCGCCGCCCGCGGTGGCGGCAAGTGGTGTGTCGGCGTCGACTGCCGCCACCTGAGTATAAAAAGTAAACTTAGCGGGTAGGCTGTGGGCATGGACACGACCGCTGACCCCTTCGCCGACCGGGACACGGCGAACTGCTCGATCGCCCGGACCCTGGATGTAGTGGGCGAGAAGTGGACCCTGCTGATCCTGCGGGAGATCTGGTACGGCTCATCGCGCTTCAGCGACCTGCACCGGATGCTGGAATGTCCCCGCAACCTGCTCGCGGAACGCCTGCGCAAACTCGTCGAGTACGGCATCCTGAACACCGAGCCCTACCAGGAGGACGGCTCACGCAGCCGCTCCCGGTACGTGATCACCGCCAAGGGCAACGACCTGGTGCCGGCCGTACTGGGCCTGCTGCAGTGGGGTGACCGGTACCGCGCCGACCCTCCGGGCCCGGCCGTCGTCACCCGCCACCACGACTGCGGCGCCACACTGTCCGTGCAGGTCCGCTGCGAACACGACCACCACGTTCCGGCGAACGAAATCGAGGCCGTTCCAGGACCGGGCTTCCGGACGAAAACGCTCGCGGACACCGCAACTGAGTCACAATCCGCCAAGGCGTCTGAGCCGACCCTCAATTCCATGCGGCGACGCCTGGCGCGCGGGTCAGCGGGGAAGGATGACCGCGACCTGGGTGCGGATACTCGCGACGATCTCCGCAGCGCTGGTCGCGGCGTCCGCGCTTGACGCCATGCTCAGGAACAGGACGGCGGAGATCACCCGAGCCAGTGTCGAGGCGTCGGGCTCATCGATTTCGGCGTGCTGGGTGAGGATGTCGGCAATGGCCTGCTCGGTCCGTCTCACGATGGACAGGGCTTCGGCGTGGTGGGGTTCGGTGGGTTCGCCGAAGACCATCTCCCGCAGGTAGGTGCGGCCGTTGTCGACCTGAACGCGGTTGCACTCCACGATCGGAGCGACCAGCGCCAGCACCCTGTCAAGGGTGCTCTGCGCCCCGGCGGCCGCGGTGCGGCCGCGGTCCAGGGCGGTGGCGTAGTGGGCATTTTGCACGAGCAGCAGCAGTTCGCCCTTGGTCTTGGCGTACAGGAACAGAGTGCCGGTGCCGATGTCTGCCTTGTCGGCGATCTGCTGAGTGGTGACCTCGTCGATGCCGTGCTCGGCGAACAGTTCGCCGGCGGCGGCGATGATGCGCTCGAGCTTGGCCTGCTTGTTCCGCTCACGCCGCCCGAGCGGCTGAGGCGCCATTGGCATGCGGTGTCCTCCCGGAATAAACTATGAGTGCACTCAGTTATGAGTGGAGTCATTGCTGTGTGGGCTCGGATGCGATCGCACTCATTCTCCCACGCCCCGACGGCGCGATATGGCGTCGCCGGGCTGGTGATGGCCGACCGTTCGTTGCAAAGGAAACCCGCATGACCTCGCCCTCCTCGCTGTGGCAGCCGTTCACCCTCGGCAGGCTCCAGCTGCCGCACCGTCTCGCGCTGGCACCGATGACCCGTAGCCGCGCGAACGCCGACGGCACCCCGGGAGCACTCGCGGCGGACTACTACGGCCAGCGCGCCTCCCTAGGCCTTGTGATCACGGAAGGTGCCCAGCCATCTCAGGACGGCCAGGGATACCTGAACACCCCAGGGATCTACACCCCCGAGCAGATCGCCGGCTGGAAGGCGGTCGCCGACGCGGTGCATGAGAAGGGCGGGCATCTCTTCATCCAGCTGATGCACGTGGGCCGGATGTCTCACCCGGACAACACGCCGCATCACCGCCAGCCGGTGGCGCCGTCGGCGATCTCGGCCGAGCAGGACATGTTCACTCCGGCGGGCCTGCAGAAGACCGTGCTGCCGCGGGAGCTGAGCACGGCGGAGATCCAGGACGTGGTCGGTGAGTTCCGGCATGCCGCGGCCTCCGCGATCGCCGCAGGTGCGGACGGGGTGGAGATCCACGCCGCCAACGGGTATCTGCTGCACCAGTTCCTCTCCCCGAACGCGAACGTGCGCACCGATGAGTACGGCGGGTCCGTGGAGAACCGGGCCCGGTTCGTCATCGAAGTCGCCAAAGCCGTCGCGGAAGAGATCGGCGCCGACCGCACCGGCATCCGTATCTCCCCGGCGTTCCCCCTCGGAGGACTCGTCGAAGGCGGCACCGAGGCGGTACGCGCCCAATACCGCTACCTCGTCGGTGAGCTCGCCGAACTGGGCCTCGTCTACCTCCACGTCCACCACCTGGGTGACGACGAACTACTGCGCTCGTTGCGCGACACCTGGCCGACCGCCGTTCTGGTCGTCCGGTACGGGCGCGAGCGGGAGCACATCGCGGCGGACATCGACGCAGGCCTTGCCGACATCGCACCGCTCGGACGATTCGCACTGGCGAACCCGGACGTCGTCGAGCGGCTGCGTACCGGCGCTGCGCTGAACGAGGTGGACCCGGCCACCCTCTACGGCGGCGGGGCGGTCGGCTACACCGACTACCCGACCCTCGCCCACGCCTGACCCAACCACCACCCTCGGCACCGAGGCCCGGTCGATCTCCGGCTCGAGACAGAACAAGGAATACGCACCATGACCTCACTGAACGGCGCTGTCGTCCTCGTCACCGGCGCAAATGGCGGTATCGGCGGCCACTTCGTGCGCGAAGCCCTCGCCCGCGGCGCGGCGAAGGTGTACGCCACCGCCCGCAAGCCCCGCACCTGGGACGACGAGCGCATCGTGCCCCTCGCCCTCGATGTCACCGACCCGGCATCGATCAAGGCCGCCGTCGAGGCGGCGCCGGATGTGACCATCCTGATCAACAACGCCGGCGCGACGGTGTCGACCCCAGGCATCCTCACTCACACGGACGAGGAGATCCGCCGCAACGTCGAGACCAACTTCCTCGGCCCGATCTTCCTCGCCCGCGCATTCGCACCGATCCTGTCGGCGAAGAGCGGGAACACGGCGATCGTTGACCTTCACTCAGCCCTGTCGTGGTACGCCGTCGCCGGCATCTACTCCGCCACCAAGGCCGCCCTATGGTCAGCGACGAACTCCCTGCGCCTGGAATTGCTACCCGCAGGCGTCCAGGTTGTCGGCGTGCACGTCGGCTACGTCGACACCGCCATGGCCGCCCACACTACCGACCCCAAGCTCGCCCCCGCTGACCTCGTCACCCAGGTCCTCGACACCGTCGAAGCCGGCGGCTACGAGGTTCTTGCCGACGCCACGTCCGTGCAGCTCAAGGCTGGCCTTAGTGCCCCGCTCGAGGCCACCTACCCGCAGCTCGCTACCATGAATTAGCCCCTGCGTAAGCGGGGAGGCCACGACGATTACACAATCGGCGCGGCCTCCCCGTCCGCTGTTCCAGAGCCGGGTTCATGGAACGGCCCGGTGGCTGTCCGTAGGCCGGATGCCGCACCCCGATGCAGTGGGATGCCGGGCCCAACGCCGGTTTCTCCACGGCTGAGGCGTCGCCGTCCCGGCCGGGACGGCAGCCGCCCCGCCGTTCCCGTCCCGCCGCCCAGGTTCCCGGTCCCGACGCCCCGGGACGGTCCCGTGCCGGCGGCCGGCGCGTCAGCCGGTGGTGAGCAGCACCTTGCCGACGTGGTCGCTCGACTCGACCAGCCGGTGCGCCTGCGCCGCCTCGGTGATCGGCAGCCGGCGGTCCACGATCGGCCTGACCGTGCCCGCCTCGACCAGCGGCCAGACCTGCTGGCGGACACCCCGGACGATCTCCGCCTTCTGCTCCGGCGGCCGGGACCGCAGCGCGGTGGCCGCGACCGTGCCCCGCTTGGCCAGCAGCGCGCCGAGATCCAGCTCGCCCTTGCGGCCGCCCTGCATGCCGATGACCACCAGCCGGCCGTCGGTGGCCAACGCCGCCACGTTCCGGGGCAGGTAGGCGGCGCCCATGATGTCGAGGATGACGTCGGCGCCCCGGCCGTCCGTGACCCGCCGGACCTCCTCGACGAAGTCCTGCTCGCGGTAGTCGATCGTGTGCGTCGCGCCCAGCTCGCGCAGCCGCTCGTGCTTGGCCGCGCGGGCGGTGACCACCACCGTGGCGCCGAGCGCGACCCCGAGCTGGACCGCGAAGGTGCCGATCCCGCTGCCGCCGCCGTGCAGCAGCAGCGTCTCGCCCTTCGCGAGCCGGGCCAGCTGCACCACGTTCGACCAGACCGTGCAGGCCACCTCGGGCAGCGCCGCCGCGTCGACCAGGTCGACCCCCGCCGGCACCGGCAGCAACTGCCCGGCCGGCACGGCGACGCGCTCTGCGTACCCGCCGCCGGCCAGCAGCGCGCAGACCTCCTGGCCGACCTCCCAGCCGGCCACGTCGGGCCCGGTCGCGCTGATCACCCCGGAGCACTCCAGCCCGGGGTACGCGGGCGCGCCCGGCGGCGGCGGGTAGTGCCCCTGCCGTTGCAGCAGGTCCGCCCGGTTCACGGCGGTGGCCCGCACGTCGACGACCACCTCGCCGGGGCCGGGCTCGGGATCGGGCACCTCGCTCCAGACCAGTGCGTCGGGTCCGCCGGGCTCCGGGATCGTCATCGCGCGCATGCCCTGTGTCTACCCCACCCGCCCGTCGGTCCACGCCCGGGCCAGGATCTCGTCCACCGTCTGCGCCGGGGTCTGCGCGGAGGTGTCCAGCCAGAGCCCGACGCGGGGCGTCTCCGCGCGGAACCCCGCGTCCAGGTCGGCGACCGGCCAGTCGCCGTACCCGGTCTTCTCCCGGGCATCCTCGCGGGCGGCGACGACCTCGGGGCTCGGCGCGAGCACGACGACCGCCAGCGGGCGGTGCCGGATGCGGTCGACCATGCCCGGCAGGTCCGCGCCGAGGACCACGTCCTGGAGCACCACCGTGAAGCCCGCGGCGGCGTAGCGGTCCGCCGCCGACGCCGCGAGGTCGTAGCGCAGCCGCAACTGCCGCCACGCCTCCTCCGACGGCTCGGCGGTCATCTCCTCCCGCCCGCTGACCACCATCCGCCGGAAGACGTCCCCGCGCAGGTGCACCGCGCGGGGCAGCCGCCCGGCCAGCGCCTCGGCCACAGTGGACTTGCCGGCGGCCATGATGCCGGTGATCAGCACGACGGACGGGGTCTCCCACATGCCGCCGATCATCTCAACGCGGGTGCCGTGCCCGCTCGCCCGGTGCGCCGCCGTGGCAGACTAGGCACGGTCGCGTACCCCTGCGGGGCGCGGCCCGGGAGGGTTCGCCTAGTGGCCGATGGCGCTGGTCTTGAAAACCGGTAAGGGCAGCGATGTCCTTCGTGGGTTCGAATCCCACACCCTCCGCCGACGAACAGCAGACACGCCCTCCGACCAGCACGAACGCCGGTCAGGGGGCGTGTAAAGCCATTCGGTGTCGCTGGTGTCGTGCGTGAACACCACCACGCGGCGAGCAACGCGCCGCATCTCGTGCAGGCCCGCGATCGGGTCCTGCCAGTGATGGACGGTGGCAAAAGCCTTGTCACCAGCCCACGCCGCGCACGAGGCCTGGCGTTGCTGCCCTGGAGAGTAGGTCACTTCTTCACCTCCGCCCCCGAACAGCGAGAACCGGCGGCCCGGCGGAGCGCCCGCAGAATGCGGACGATTTCCGGGTCGGCAACAACACGCCTTGTTTTATTCGCCGGCGCTTCAACTCCCGTTCCTCGTGAGTTTCCCCGCTGCCGCTCCACTTCTCGCCGATGCTGGTCGAGCCGTCGCGGCCAACAGCGAATCGTGTTCGCTGTGGATGCGACCTTTCGACCAACCTTTCCTATTTCTTCGGAGGATGTCACCGGACGAAATCCATCGGGTGCGTGTCGAGGTGCCGCGGCTCTACCGCGTGCTTGAGTGTGCCGTGCGGGACGGCTCGCTTGCTGCGACTTCGTCGGCGGCTGCCGGGCCGCCGCCGAGGCGGGTCGCCTGCCCGTTCCCATATCACCATGATCGGGAGCGCTTCACCGAAACGCCTGTGACGGTCATATCTCTACCTTGCCCGAACCCTGCCTTCCGACCCTGAGGCGACCCTGAGGCGTCCCGGATCTAACCCTGCAAGCCGTGGCAATTTCTATGCAGCAGATAAAAGATTCGGGTTGTGACCTATACGGCAAAATCCGACCGGCCTGACAAAACACGTCGCGCGCCGGAGTTGAAAGACGTCAGCCGCTACCGCCACCCCCTCGCCTTCTACGTCCTCGCCACCGCCATCCCGTGGGTGCTGTGGTTCACCGCCGCCTGGCTGTCGCGCCAGCCTGATCCCAGTCAGACCACCCTCGCCGTCATGACCGGCCTCGGCCTGGCCGGTCTCGCCGCCCCGGTCGTCGTGGCGATCTGGTTCATCCGCAGGGACGGGCTCACCCGCGATGTTCTCACTCGCCTTGTCGCGCCGCGCGGCACTCGCGCCTGGGTCTGGCTGGCGGCCGTCGCCCTGCTCCCCGGCGCCCTGCTCGTCGCCACCGCGATCTCCATCCCGTTCGGCTACGACGTCTCGCAGTTCGAGCTCCGCAACGGCTTCACGTTCGCGACGGGCCTGCTGCCGGCGTGGATCACGCTCGTCCTGGCCCCCGTCCTTGAGGAGGTCGCCTGGAAAACCTACGGCACGGATGCGCTCGCGTCCCGGATGAAGGTCCTGTGGGCGTCGCTGGTGTTCGGTGTCGTCTGGGTGCTGTGGCACGTGCCGCTCGGCTTCATCAAGGGCTACTACCAGGCGGAGGTCGTCGAGGAGGGCCTGATCCACAGCCTCAACTACGCATTCTCACTGATACCGTTCGTCATCCTGATGAACTGGCTCTACTACCGCGCCGGCCGCAGCGTCCTCGTAGCGATCGTCTTCCACCTCGCCGCCAACTTCGGCAACGAGGTCTTCCTCACGCACCCGGACACCAAGGTGATCCAGACCGTACTGCTGCTGGTGCTGTCGGTCGTCGTGGTCTGGCGCGATCGGGAGCTGTTCCTGACGCCCCCCGGACGCCGCGCGTGACCCCGGCCCTGGACAGGTCATCTCGCGGGGCGATCCCCGCCGTGCTCGTTGGCCGCCGAGGGTCCTAACGGCGGCGGCTTGGCCGGCTCAGCACGAACCAAATGAGGCCGGCGAGCAGCGCCACCGACGTGACGAGACAGCAGAGCGTGGCGATGTGCCACGGCTTGAGCGCGCCCATGCTGCGGCACTGTATCGACGGCTGCCAACCATCACTGCCCCTCGCCAGCCCGGCCGGTGGCAACGAGAATCCGACACCTTCCGTCCCGAGCTGTGACAACGCCCCTTGACCAGCGCAAACGCTGGTGAAGGGGCGTTGTGTTGCCGGCTCGGGCGGTACCCGTCCGGTCAGTAGTCCAGGAGTAGGGGCTGACGGTGTTCGAGCGCGGCCTCGACGAGATCGAGCATGATCGCGAGGCCGAACCGTGCGACCTCCGCCAGCGTCGGATCATCGGAGGGCAGCCCCCGCCGAAGCTCGGCGGGGTCGTGACCGGCGAAGACATCGGCGCGTTCGTCGAGCAGGCGCAGCTCCGCGGCCAGCCGGTCGATCGAACCCATCCGGGTCGGCTGACCCGTAGGCCGGGACGCCTCGATCACGAGCGGATCCTCCGCGAGCGGCAACCACCACTCCACCCCGGACAGAAGGGTGACGTAGCGCTCGGGCTGCGCCGAGGCCGCCTGGTAGGCGGGAGCGTCGGCGAACTCACGCGGGCTGTCTTCCTTGTCCCAGGGGCCCGGACGCAGGTCCGGACGCTCGTCGTACGCGGCGAGCAGCAGGACGGCGCCGAAACCGTCCCAGTCCGGCTTGTCGGTCCAGTACGGCTGGGTCGGGCCGTCCGGCCACTCCACGGGGCTGCCGAGCGCCTCCCCGAGCCACTGTTGCCACTCCCGTACGGCGTTCTGGACCACGTCCGGGTCGGCTTCGTGGTCCTCATCCTCCTGCGCCCGGACGATCCGCACGTCGTATCCCTCCTGTGCGCCGATCTGCTGTGTGATGGTCAGCCAGTCGTTCAGGTGGTAGCGGGTCAGCGGTCCGACGTAGAGATCAAGGCCCATGGGGAGGCATTCTCACCCACGGCGCACGTTACGTGTCGGCTCGGGTCGAGGTCGCCTTGTACGGGACGCCGGGTGCCGCCGGTTCGATCGCGGGCGCCGGCGGGGTATGAAGGGTGCGGAGGACAACCGCGCTCACCGGAAGGACCTGCCCAGATGACCCTGGAACGACCGATCGCCCCGGACCCGTACGAGCTGCTGCCGACCGTGTCGTCGTTCACCCTGACCAGCGACGACGTGCAGAACGGCGAGCCGATGGACACCGCGTACGCCCACGGCAGCGTCGGGGGCGGGAACGTCTCGCCGCAGCTCGCCTGGTCCGGCTTCCCGGCCGAGACCAAGGGCTTCGTGGTGACCTGCCTCGACCCGGACGCCCCGACGGGCAGCGGGTTCTGGCACTGGGTGCTGGCCAACCTGCCGGCGACCGTGACCCAGTTACCGCGGGGAGCGGGCGCGGAGGATCTCGGCGGCGCGTTCACGGTCCGCAACGACTACGGCGACCAGGGCTACGGCGGCGCCGCGCCGCCGGCCGGTGACCGCCCGCACCGCTACGTCTTCGCCGTGCACGCCCTCGACGTGGAGCGCCTCGACGTCACCCCCGACGCGACCCCCGCCGCGGTCGGCTTCAACCTGGCCTTCCACACCCTGGCCCGCGCCGTGATCCGCCCCACCTACCAAGTCAAGCAGTAACCCCTCCCCTCCCCTCCCTGCCCCGCGATCTCGCACTTGCGGCCCTTGTTTCGCGGCTTTCGCCCCTTGCGCCGGGGCGACAAGTGCAAGATCGCGGAGGCGGGGAGGGGGAGGATGAGGGGGTTAGGCGGGGACGCGGGCGACGGCGAAGACGGACTGGCCGAACGGGGGGCGGACGCGCTGCTCCGCCGCCTTGGTGGCGGGGAGCACGAGGGTGTCGTAGACCTTGACCATCGGGCCCTCCTTCGGCATCAGCCGGAAGACCTTGGTCGCCATGAAGTAGCCGATCAGGCCGAGCGCGTTCGCGTAGTGGATCTTCTCCACCGTCAGGCCGGCGGCGGTCATCGCGTCGGCCAGGGTCTTCTTGGTGTAGCGGCGCACGTGGCCGGTGGCGATGTCCGCCGGGCTCATCGCGAACTGGAACGCCGGCACGATGATGATGACGTTGCCGCCCGGCCGCACCAGGTCGCGCATGCTGCTCAGCGCGCCCACGTGGTCCTCGATGTGCTCCAGCACGTTGTACGACACGGCCGCGCTGTAGTCGCCCCGCTCCGAGTGCGGCAGCAGCATCTGGCGGACCTCGATGTTCGGCTGGTCGGCCAGCCGCTCCTTCAGGGAGACGAGCCGGTCCGGGTCGGCCTCGGTGGCGGTGAACCGGGGCAGCCGCTCCGCCCACTCCAGCGCGTAGTCGCCGAGCCCGCTGCCGATCTCGATCGGGTTGTCACCGAGGTGTGGCACGGCCAGCTCGACAAACCAGCGACGGTGGTTGACCGCGGTCGCGAGGCCTTCCAGGACCTCGGACTGCACACGCTGATCCCCAGTGATTTCTGCCATGCGTCGATTCCTCACGATATGACTCGACCCGCGCCTGGACCGACAGAGTGAATCATCCGCGCTGACGGCAGAAGAATCGGGGCACCTGGGTGGCCGAATTGCGGTCGGGGGGTGGGCACGTGATCGGCGGTCGGCGAACCCGGCACATGGTACGCCAGTACCCCGAAACATGTCACGGCGGTGCCATAGCCTGACTACTCTACGAATCGTTATGACTACTCCTGAATCGGACCTCCCCGCCGGCGTGCCGGGACGCGGAGCGCCGGAAAGCGGGTCCGACCGGGGCGTACGCCCCTGGAAGGGGTGGTGGACGGACCTCGCCGCCGTGGCGAGCTTCGTCCTGCTCGGCTTCTGGGTGACCGCGCGGCTGTGGCTGCGTCCGTCCCACGGCATCCGGGACAACCGTACGGACCAGTCCCAGTTCGAGTGGATGATGGCGCACGGCGCGCGGGTGGTGACCGATTTCGTTTATCCGTTCACGTCGGACCGGATGAACGTGCCGGACAGCGTCAATCTGATGGCAAATACGTCCGTATTATCCGTGTCTATCCCAATGACGCCCGTCACGCTGCTGTTCGGCACGCGGGCGTCGTTTCTGCTGTTCCTCACATTGGGCATGATCGCCACGGCGACGGCCTGGTACCTCCTGCTCTCCCGGGTGGTCGTCGGCTCCCGGGGGCCGGCCTGGCTCGGCGCGGCGTTCTGCGCGTACGCCCCGGCGATGGTCTCGCACGCGAACGCGCACCCCAACATCGTCTCGCAGTTCGTCGTGCCCCTGATCATCTGGCGCACGCTGCGACTCGCCGAGCCGGGGCGCTGGCTGCGCAACGGGGTGCTGCTCGCGCTCGCGATCGTCTGGCAGGCCTTCATCAACCTCGAAGTGCTGCTGATGACCGCGATCGGGTTGGGCGTGGTCGTCGGGGCGCTCGTCCTCGGCCGGCCCGAACTGCGCCGCCGGGCCCGGCCCTTCCTCGCCGGGCTGGGCGCGGCCGCCGTGGTGGCGCTCGTCCTGCTGGCGTACCCGCTGTACGTCCAGTTCTTCGGGCCCGGGGCCTACCACGGACTGTCGTGGCTGATCCGCGGCTACTCCACGGACCTCGCCTCGTTCGTGGCGTACTCCCGGGAGTCCCTCGCCGGTGACGCGCGCACGGCGCAGGGGCTCGCGAAGAACCCGACCGAGGAGAACGCCTTCTTCGGCTGGCCGCTGGTCGTGCTCGTCGTCGCCCTGCTCTGGTGGCTGCGCCGGCACGCCGTGGTGCGCGGGCTGGCCGCCCTCACGCTGCTCTTCGGCCTGCTCTCCCTAGGGCGGGAGATCCAGCTCAACGGGAGGGGGACCGGGGTGCCCGGCCCGTGGGCGGCGCTGGAGGGCCTGCCGATCCTGCACTCGGTGGTGCCGACCCGGTGGGCGCTGGCGATCACCCCGATCGTCGGGGTGCTGCTCGCCTACGGGGCGGAGCACGTGCGCGCCCTGGCCGCCCGGCACCCGCGGGCCCGACCGCAGATCCGCTTCGCCGCCGCCACGGTGCTCGCCATGGCGCTGCTGCCGATCCTGCCCACCCCGCTGCCCACCACCCGGCTCGACCCCGTCCCCGCCTTCGTCACCTCCGGCGCCTGGCGGCCGTACGCGGCCGGCGGGCGGAGCATCGTGACGCTGCCCCTGCCCGACACCCACTACGCCGACCCGCTGCGCTGGTCGGCGCGGACCGGGCTGGACATGCCCATCGCCCGCGGCTACTTCCTCGGCCCGGACACCCGCCCCGGGCGGGACCGGGTCGCGCTGTTCTCCGCCCCGCCCCGGCCGACCAGCGAGTTCTTCGCCGAGATCCGGCGCACCGGCGCGGTGCCGCCGATCACCCCGCAGGCGCGGGTCGACGCGGTCGGGGACCTGCGGTACTGGCGGGCGGGCGCGGTGGTCCTCGGCCCGCACCGGCACGCCGACGCGCTGCGGCGGGGGATGACCGAGCTGACCGGCATCCGCCCCACGTACACCGGGGGGGTCTGGCTCTGGGACGTCCGTACGCTCACCGATTGAGGCGGGACCGGGGGTCGGGGCGCTACGGGCGGACGCAGCAGCCCTGGCAGATCTTGGGCTTGGGGAGGGTGAAGGCGAGGCAGCAGGTGCGGCGCTGCACGGTCGGCTCGCCCGTCGGCCCGGGGACCAGTTCCACCAGGTCGGCGAGGTCCAGCGCGCCGAGCAGGGTCTCGATGGTCTCGACCGAGGAGCCGGGCAGGCCGTCGGCGGCCCGGAGGATGCCGTGGGCGATGCCGGAGGCCACCGACCCGAGCAGGGTGCGCGCGCCGATCCGGACCTCGGCCTGGATCGCGGCGATCATCGGGGCCAGGTGGGCGTCGAGCAGCGAGGCGCGGAGCACCCGGAGCAGCTCGGCCTCGTCGGCGACGACCCGCACCTCGGGCAGCCCGGAGAGTGCCAGCGGGTCGCCCGGCAGCACCGCGACCGTGGTCGAGCGGCGCAGGCCCAGGGTGAGCAACGGGCGGTGGTCCTCGAAGTGGATCAGCACGTCGGCCGGGTCGAGCAGCGGCACCCGGCGGGCGGAGGCCCAGCCGAGCACCACGGGCAGCGCCATCCAGTAGCTGTAGGACTTCCAGGCCAGCGCGGCGCAGGCGTGCGGGGTGCCGCCCCAGCGCAGGGTGGCCGAGTGCAGGAACTCCGGCAGCCGGGTGCCGTCGACCAGGGTGCTGGCCCGACTCCAGCCGAACTCGTCGGCGACCAGCAGGCCGGGCGCGAGGCCGGGCACGTCGTCGGTGCCGAACATGGCCCGCAGGGCGGCGGTGACCGGGGCCAGCGGCGCGGCGGCGACCTGGCGCCCAGGCATCACCGCTGTCATCCGACTCATCCCCCGTTCGAAGCACCCGTCGCTGAGCTAAGGCTAGCCTAACCACAGCTCGCGGGCTAAGGGAAGCCTCACCTACGCCGGATCGCGAGGTGCGGATCACTCCGCCGCGTGCGGCGTACTACCCGGGGGCCGGGGCGGGAAACGCCGGTGCGCAGTATCGAGAACATCCCTCGATGTCAAGGCCCGTGTCGGCAAGTCGGCACTTCCCGTGTGCGCGTGGCCACAGAACGTGAAACTGATACTCCCGGCCACGAGGAAGCTGATGACGACCTCACCGCTCGATCGGGCTGCCGACTCCTTCGCTGCCGAGCTCGCCCGGCACCGTACGGGGCGGGGGCTGTCCAAGAAGCAGCTCGCCACCCTGATGGGGTTCGACCCGTCGTACGTCAGCCACGTCGAGGGGCGGCGACACCGCCCCACCGAGGACTTCGCGCGCCGCGCCGAGGCCGTGCTGGAGGCCAGCGGCGCGATCTGGCAGCGCTTCCGGGAATACGACGAGCTGCGCCACGCCCGCGCCGAACGGGCCCTCCGGGAGCCGCCCGTCCCCGGGCAGTGGATGCCGCCCGGCACCGGGCTCATCGTCGAGCGGGAACTCGCCACGCTCACCCACCTCGGCGACGCGTACCGCTGCGTCATCCGGCGGGAGCTCTACAACGCCGGCACCGAGCCGGTCACCCGCTACCTGGTGCGGGTCGCCGTCGACCGCTACCCGAACGACCCGGGGCGCTCCAACCGGCATCACCGGGAGCATCCGCTCACCTTCGCCGAGCTGCGGCTGCGGGCCGTCCGGGAGGACGCGGGCGAGCAGGAGGCGATGCACTGGCGGGCCAAGCACGACCGGGACGCCTTCAAGGAGATCTGGCTGCTCTTCGAGAACGCCGACCGGCGCTTCCCGCTCTACCCCGGCGACCGCGCCACCATCGAGTACGCGTACTGCGTCGGGCAGGACAAGTGGGGTCCCTGGTTCCAGCGGGCCGTCCGGCTGCCCACCCGGCAGATGGCCGTACGCCTGGACCTCCCGGCTGCCCTCGACCCGCAGGTCTGGGGCGCGGAGACCTCGCTCTCGGCGGAGGAGGGCCCGCTGCGCACGCCGGTGACCCGCCGCGACGACGCCGACCGGGTGATCTTCGACTGGGCGACCGACGATCCTCCGCTCAACGCGCGCTACCGGTTGCAGTGGCGGTTCCGCGGCCGGCCCGACGCCGAGCCGGAGGAGGCCGGGCGGGTCCGGCCCAGCGACCGGATGCGCGGCATCGGCATCGTGCAGCGCGGCATCGACCTGCTCCGCCAGCCGGCGCGCCCGTTCGACCTGCCCCGCGAGGAGCAGGCGGCCCGGGATGTGGTCGGCCGCCTCTGCGCGGCCCTGGTCCGGCTCGACGAGCTGCACCCGTTCAGCAAGGGCGTGGGCATCGCCGCCCCGCAGCTCGACCTCGGCCGCGCCGCGGCGGTGGTCCGACCCCCCGACCGGTCGGCCGAGCCGGTCGTGCTGCTCAACCCCCGGGTGGTCGACACCTCCCCGGACACCGACGAGCAGTACGAGGGCTGCCTCTCCTTCTTCGACCATCGCGGTCTGGTGCCCCGGCCACTGCGGATCGACGTGGAGCACGCCCAGTACGACGGCAGCCGGATCATCACCTCGTTCGAGTTCGGCATGGCCCGGCTCGTCGCGCACGAGATCGACCACCTGGAGGGGCGGCTCTACGTGGACCGGATGGCGCCGGGCGTGCCGCTGGTGCCCGTCGAGGAGTACCGCGAGACCGGCCAGCCCTGGCGCTACTGACGCCCACCCGCGCGTCGTGGCCCTCCCGCCGCCGTGCCCTCGTGCCGTGGTGGCGTGGCGCCGTCGGCTCCCCGGGTGCGCGACCACGTCCGCCCGGGTGGGAAGGACGGCCGGGCGGACGTGGTCGGGCGGGGCGGTGCCGGTCCGCCCGTCGGGGACCGGGGCGCGTGCCCCAGGGGGCAGGGGCACGCGCCCCGGTTGGGGGGAGGAACGCTTCTAGAGGCCGCCGAAGGTGTCGTAGCGGGTGTTCTGCGGAGGGACGTCGTCCTCGGCGAGGACGCGCAGGGTGGCCCGGACCATCCGGGCGGAACCCGAGACGTAGCAGTCGTGCGCCGTCCACGGCCCGTACCGGCTGGCCACGTCGGAGATGTCGCCCAGCTCGCCGTCGAAGTCCGGGTCCTCGCTGCACGCCGGGGT
The DNA here is from genome assembly GCF_040639595.1 of Micromonospora sp. NPDC023814. Lineage (NCBI taxonomy): Bacteria > Bacillati > Actinomycetota > Actinomycetes > Micromonosporales > Micromonosporaceae > Micromonospora > Micromonospora sp. NPDC023814. The sequence goes on along the minus strand of NZ_JBFAAF010000028.1, from coordinate 23,752 downwards.
CACCGACAGCCACGGGTGCGCCGCCACCAACTCCCGGAGCCCGGCCAGGCCGTACAGGTCCGCCTCCCTGCGGGCGCCGTAGAAGACGTGCACCCACCGGGTCCGGTTGTAGCTGGCCAACTCCTCCACGAGCGCCTTCACCGGGGCGAGCCCGACGCCGCCGGCCACGCAGAGGACGTCCCGCTCGGAGGAGCGGTCCAGCGTCATCGACCCCATCGGCGCCGCCACCCGGAGCAGGTCACCCGGCTTCACCCGGCGGACCAGCGCCCCCGAGACCCAGCCGGCGCCCGCCGGCGTACGGACGTGGAACTCCAGCACGTTGTCGTCGTTCGGGGCGTTCGCGATCGAGTAGGTGCGCCACACCCGGGGCTGGTGACGGGGTACCTCGACGCTCACGTACTGGCCGGCCCTCCAGCGCAGCGGGTGCTGCAACGCCCGGCAGGTGAGCACCGCCGTGTCCGTGCCGTACCGCTCGTGGGTCAGCACCTCCGCGTGCCAGAACGGCGGGTTGTCGTCGGCCGCCGCTCCGGCGAGCATCTTCTCCGAGATCGCCGCGTACGCGTCCCGCCACGCCTGGTCGTACTCCAGGTTCCAGCCGTCGCCGGCGGTGCTGCGCAGCGCGTCCAGCAGCGCGACGCCCATGGTCTCGTAGTGCGCCGCCTCGACGTGGTACTTCCGGTGATCCCGGCCCAGCGAGCGCAGGTACTCGTCGAAGCTCTCCGGGTCGCCGACCGTCTGGCTGGCGGTGACGATCGCCTCCAGGATCCGGTCGCCCTGCCCGGCCATCTGCACCGGGAAGAGCTTCCGCAGCTCGGGGTCGAGGAGGAAGAGCCGGGCGTAGAAGTGGCCGCCCAGCCGCTCCCGGTGCTCCTCGACCAGGGTCCAGCTCTCCTTCAGCAGCCGTGCGAAGTCGTCCACGGGGCGCGCTCCTTCTCCTGACGGCGGATCGGGCACCCATAGAATGTCCACGGAGCGTGTCGACTGGTCGCACAGAATGTGCGATCGGCTCGTGAGGTTCGTTCGGCGCTGCCACCGACCGTCGTCGTCGGGCACAGTGGTGCGGTGACCGTTGAGCTGGACCGCCCGGCGACCCGCCGGATGCTCGGCACCGAGACGCTGCTGGTGCTCGGCCTGTCCCTCGGCCAGTCAGCCGTCTACGCGACGGTGTCGATCGTCGCGAAGCTGGCCGCCGACGGGCCGCTGTCGAAACAGACCGCCGCGCTCAACACCTCGGTGTCGCCCCGGCCGTGGCTGGACCTGACGTACCAGTTGCTCGGGATCTTCTTCGCGCTGCTGCCGGTGCTGCTCGCCGTACACCTGCTGGCGCGGGACCCCGGCGACCCGGCGCGGACGCTCGGCATGGACGCCCGGCGGCCCGGCCAGGACCTGGCCCGGGGTGCCGGCCTGGCCGCGCTGATCGGCCTGCCCGGCCTGGCGCTGTTCTGGGTGGCGGCCCAGCTCGGCGTCAACGCCACGCTGGTGCCGGCCGCGCTGCCCGAACTCTGGTGGACGGTGCCGGTGCTGGTCCTGGCCGCCGTGCAGAACTCGGTGCTGGAGGAGGTGATCGTGGTCGGCTACCTGGTCACCCGGCTGCGTCAGCTCCAGTGGCGGCTCGGTGCCATCATCGCGACGAGCGCCCTGCTGCGCGGCTCGTACCACCTCTACCAGGGCTTCGGCGCCTTCGTGGGCAACGTGGTGATGGGCGTCGTGTTCAGCCTGTTCTACCTGCGCACCCGCCGGGTCATGCCGCTGGTCGTCGCGCACACCCTGCTCGACGTGTTCGCCTTCGTCGGCTACGCCCTGCTGCCGAGGGAGTGGTTCGACTGGCTGTGAGCCGTCCGCTGGCTGTGAGCCGGTCCGCGCCGCCGCCTGCCCGCCGGCTTCGGCCCTTCCGCCGGCACCCGACCGGCCGTCGTCGGCTCAGCCGGCCGCTGTGCGCCGGTAGGCGCTGATCGTGCGGGCGGCGAGCCGCTCGGCCCCCGCCGCGTCGCCGGCCGCTGCCGCGAGCACCGCCACGCCCGGCAGCAGCCGGGACGCCGCCCGCAGCGCCAGCCAGCCACCGGCCTGGGCGGCGAGCGGCGCGGCCAGCCGCCACGCCGCCTCCGCCGCCCGCGGCCACGGCGCCTCACCGGGCCCGTCCGCCGCGCGGGCCGCCGCCAGCGCCGCCGCCGCGCTCCCGGCATCCGGGTGCACGCGAGTCAGCACCAGCAGCTCCACCGCCCGGTCCGGATGGGCCGGATCCCGGCCGTACGCCGCGGCCAGGTGCAGCACCAGGTTGGCCTGGGTCCACAGCACCGCCGCCAGCTCGGCCAGCGGCGCGAACAGCCCCGCCAGCGCGGCCGTCGCCCCGCCCGCCCCGGCCTGCCGGACGAACCGCCGGGTTGCGAGCCGGGCCAGCCCGTCGGCACCCGCATCGGGGTACGCGTCGCGCAGCCTCTGCGCCCAGTCACGGGCACGCGGGCCGAGCACCTCGACGGCGGCCAGGGCCAGCAGCTCCGGAGCGAACCCGGGATGGCCGAGCACCCGCGAGGTGATCCCCCGCAGGGCCGGTTCCGGCGTACGGTCCGACAGGGTGCTCGCCGGCCCGGCGTCGGCTGTCGTGCTCGGCACGCCGGCCCTCGCGCTTTCGACCAGGGCGCCGGGGGCGGCGGTCGGTGCGTCGGCGCTCCCGATCCCGGCCTCGGCGGTGTCGGGGGTTGCGGTGCTGCGGACGTCGGTGCTCGCGCCCACGCTCGCGGTGCTCGTCTCCGCCGCGTTCGTGCCCACGCCTGCGGTGCTCACCTCCTGCGCGTTCGTGCTGGTGGCTGCGGTGCGCGCAGGTGTGGCCTTCCTCGCGGTCGTCGCCTTCCGAGCGGGTGTGACCCTCGTCGCGGCGGACGTGTCTGCTGTCACGGCCGGCGGCCCGTCGACGGCCGCTCGCGGCTGCTCGGCCGGCGGGGTCTTCGTGGCGGCCGTCTTTCTCGCGGGGGTCTTCTTGGCGGTCTTCTTGGCCCCGGTCTTCCTGTCCGGGGTGGCGGTGCCTGCGGCGGCCTTCCGCACGGGGGCGGTGGCCCGCGCTGCGGCGGCTCCCTCGACCGGGGGCCCGGCGGCGGCCTTCTTCGCGGGGGTCTTGCTGGCGGGGGTGGCGCGGCGCGTTCGCTCCGTGGCGGCCGGCGCGGGCGATCCCTCGCCCGCCGCGCCCGGCGCCTGTGCCGCCACCGGCCCCGCTGACGTCCCCTCGCCCGGACCGTTCGTCCCCGCCGTCGTGGCAGGGACGTCGGTCGGCGTCCCCTGACGGGTGTCTCCGGTGGTCACGGGATCCGTGCCGCTCGTGTGTGGGACGTCACTCTGCCCGACCGCCCCGGCCTGGTCGGCGCGCTCGCGGGGGGCCGAACCGGCCGAACGATCGGCCTGGCGAGGCAGCGGTGGGTCGTCCGCTGGTGGCTGGAAGAGCACCGCCGGGGCCGGCTTCACCCGCCGGGGGCGCTCCTCGGCATCCTCCGCCCGCCGGGCCGGCGAGGGCGCGGGCGGTGCCGGCTCCGGTGGCGCGGGCGGCGGCGTGAAGGTCGGCTTCGGGGAGCGCCGCCGCGCCCCCTCAGCAGGCTCTCGTCGGGTCGGCTCGCGCGGCGGCTGCTCCTGCATATCGATGGAGCCTAGTCCCGATCACGCTCGCGCACAGCCGGGATACCCGAGACCTGGCGAGCCCCGCGCGCTCCGGCCCGCCAGACGGTCGGCCGTACGGGGGAAGTCGCTTTGCTCCCGATCGCTGCGGGCATGTATCCTCGGGCGCGGTGGTCTGCAGGGGCCACCAGGGAGACTTCGCCTAGTCTGGTCTATGGCGCCGCACTGCTAATGCGGTTGGGGTCTTAAAGCCCCTCCCGGGTTCGAATCCCGGAGTCTCCGCGCGAAAGCCGGTTGTGTAGACTGGCCGAGCACCAAGCGCCCGTAGCTCAATGGATAGAGCATCTGACTACGGATCAGAAGGTTAGGGGTTCGAGTCCCTTCGGGCGCACCGTTTGAACAGGGAAAATGCCCCTCCGTCGATGAACGGAGGGGCATTTTTCGTGCGCCCACGGGCACACGTCTGCGGCTGAGGCTGGCTTTTTGTGACGGAGAGTCACCTGAAGCACTGTTCCTGCAGCGTGCGAGTGGTCGGACAGTGGTGGCAGGGCCTGCCCACGAGTCAGATGCTCGGGTGGTAAATGCTCCCGCTACGCGGTCGTCACTCTTGCCTCCAGACGATTAGGCTCGTCGCGTGATCGACCGGAAGCTGCTCTTGTCGGACCTGCAGAAGCAGGTCAAGAACCTGGAAAAGGACCTGCGTGAGCAGGCCGAGTCGGTCGAGAAGGTGCGCCACCGGCTGCGTGGCGAGTACGACCACGCGTTCAAGGTCGGGCGTACCGCCGCCACGTGGGCGGCCTGGCGGGACGAGCGAGTGACCCAGGTCGCCGTCGCCTGGGTGCTCGGCACCGTCTTCGTACGCTTCTGCGAGGACAACGGCCTGCTGCCCGACCCATACCTGGCCGGGCCGGGGGACCGTCTGGTCCTGGCCGAGGAGGCCGAGGCGCAGTTCTTCCGCGACCGGCCCGAGGAAACCCTGCGCGGCTGGCTTGAGCAGGGCTTCGACGAGATCGGTAGCACCCAGGCCGGCAAGTCGCTCTTCGACAAGCGGCACAACCCGCTTTACCAGGTCCCCCTGTCGCACGACGTGGCCAAGGAGTTGATCGGCTTCTGGCGCCGGCGCGGCGAGACCGGCGGCCTGGTGCACGACTTCACCGACCCGGAGTGGGACACCCGCTTCCTCGGCGACCTCTACCAGGACCTCTCGGAGGCGGCCCGCAAGACCTACGCGCTGCTTCAGACGCCGGAGTTCGTCGAGGAGTTCATCCTTGACATGACGCTCACCCCGGCGATCGCCGAGTTCGGCCACGACGTCGTGAAGATGATCGACCCGACCTGCGGCTCGGGCCACTTCGTCCTCGGCGCCTTCCACCGGCTGCTGAAGGAGTGGGAGCGGCACGCCCCCAACCGCGACCCCCACGAGCGGGTGCGCCTCGCCCTCAACGCCGTCCACGGCGTCGACATCAACCCCTTCGCCGTAGCCATCGCCCGCTACCGACTCCTGGTCGCCGCCCTCCGCGTCAGCGATGTCAAGACGCTCGCCGACTCGGCAGGCTTCAGCTTCCCGATGCACCTCGCGGTCGGTGACTCTTTGATCAAGCACCGCGCGGGCACCCTCTTTGGCGACGACCCGATGACGGAGTTCGCCTACGCCACCGAGGACGTGCAGGAACATCCGCGCATCCTCAGCCCCGGCCGCTACCACGTCGTGGTGGGTAACCCGCCCTACATCACCGTCAAGGACAAGGGTCTCAACGAGGCGTACCGCGACATGTACGACGCCTGCTCCGGCAAGTACGCCCTGTCCGTGCCCTTCGCGCAGCGGTTCTTCCAGCTCGCCAAGACCGCCGACGGAGACGGCAAGGGTGCTGGACATGTCGGGCAGATCACCGCCAACTCCTTCATGAAGCGCGAGTTCGGCAAGAAGATGATCGAGAAGCTATTCGCGATCGAGGTCGATCTGACGCATATCATCGACACCTCCGGTGCCTACATCCCCGGCCACGGCACCCCGACCGTGATCCTGATCGGCCGCAACACCAACCGCGGTCGATCGGGAACCATGCGCACCGTCATGGGCATCCGGAGTGAGCCGAGTGCACCCATGAACCCCAGCCAAGGTCTCGTCTGGCAGGCGATCGTCAACCAAGTGCATTGCTCCGATTCGGAAAGCGAGTGGGTGAGCGTCGCCGATACCCCTCGGACCGAAGCCCTTGTCTTTCCGATGAGTCTCAGTGGAGGCGGCGCCTCCGGCGCAATGGCTCAGCTGGCCTCCGCACCGGGACGGCTGCGCCAGCAGTCTGACGGTTCCATTGGTTTTTATGCCATCACGGGGGACGACGAGGTGTTTTTGGCTCCTCGCTCCACAACACAGTGGCGTAGGGAGTCGGCACCACAAAAGCGCTTCACGATAGGCGATGGAGTGCGTGACTGGGCATTGGATTCCGATGTTGCACTCTGGCCATATCGGGAAGACAAACCGGCAATGGAGCTACAGCCCGGACCGCTCTTCTGGCCCTACAGGACTGGTTTGCGGGCTGGACTTGCATTCGGCAAGACCAGAGAACAACGGCGGATGGCGTGGCATGAGATGACGATGTTGTCATGGCATCGAGTTTCCTCGTCGTTGCTTATCACATTCTCCGATGTTGCGACGCACAATCACTTCGTGCTTGATCGGGGTGTCTCAGCATTTAATCAGCACGCGCCGGTAATCAAGCTGCTTGAGGGGGCGTCGGAGGACGATCACCTGCGGCTGCTCGCGCTGCTCAACAGTTCGACTGCCTGCTTCTGGCTGAAGCAGGTCAGCCACAACAAGGGGCGACCGGGAGCAGAGCAGGCCGGCGCCGACGAGCCCTGGGAGCACCGTTACGAGTTCACCGGGACCAAGCTGCAGGAGTTTCCGCTGCCGTCGGCGTACCCGCTCGAACTGAGCCGGGAGATTGACGGGCTGGCGCAGCGTCTCGCAACGGTGAGCCCGGCGGCGGTCGTGGCTTCTGAGGTTCCCGACCGCGAGCGGCTGTCCGCCGCTCGCGACGAGTGGCATTCGGTTCGGGCACGGATGATCGCGTTGCAGGAGGAGTTGGACTGGCAGGTCTACTCGCTCTACGGGCTGTTGGACGAGGAGTTGACCGCCCCCGCCGGCTCGGTACCGGAGCTGAAGCCGGGGGAGCGAGCGTTCGAGATCGTGCTGGCTCGGCAGATTGAGGCTGGCGACGTCGAGACGACCTGGTTCACGCACCACAACCACAAGTTCCAGCCAACGAGTGAGTTTCCGGCGCATTGGTCGGATGAGTACCGGGCGGTGGTGGAGCGGCGGGTCGAGGTCATTGAGGGCAACCGCACCATCGGGTTGATTGAGCGGCCGGAGTGCAAGCGGCGTTGGGCCAGCGAGGGCTGGGACGCGATGCAGGCGAAGGCGCTGCGTGACTGGCTGCTGGACCGGTGTGAGGTGCGGGAACTGTGGTACCACCACGTCGACGGGCTGGAGCAACCGCGCCCGCTGACCACCGCTCAGCTCGCCGACGAGCTGCGCCGCGACGCCGACGTGCTCACCGTCGCCAACCTCTACGCGCCCGGTCAGGATCTCGGCAAGGTGATCGCCGGCCTGGTCGCTGACGAGCACGTGCCGCACCTGGCCGCGCTGCGCTACAAGGACTCCGGGCTGGCCAAGCGCGCCGACTGGGAGCAGGTGTGGGACCTGCAGCGGCAGGAGGACGTGCTGCCCGACGAGGCGGCGAAGCGGGAGTTCCGCAAGCAGCTCCCGGTGCCGCCCAAGTACAAGCCGGTGGACTTCCTCAAGGCCAGCTTCTGGAAGCACCGGGGCAAGCTCGACGTGCCCAAGGAGCGGTTCGTCTCGTATCCGGGTGCCAGTCGCGACGGTGACCCGTCGCTGCTGGTCGGCTGGGCCGGCTGGGACCACCGCGAGCAGGCCCAGGCCCTTGCCACCCTGATCGTGGCCCGCGAGCAGGAGGACGGCTGGGCCGCCGACCGGCTGTTGCCGCTGGTCGCAGGGTTGCGCGAGATCCTGCCCTGGGTACGCCAGTGGCACGGCGAGTTCGACCCGGAGTGGGGCGCCTCGCCGGCGGACATCTACGCCGGCTTCCTCGCCGAGACCACCAACCGCCTGCACCTCACCGACGAGGCGCTCACCTCGTGGCGCCCACCCAAAGCCACCCGCGGCCGCAAGGCCAGCGTCGCGTAAGCACGAGGCGTAGTGATGCCGAGCGGCTCGACCTGCTGGTGCTGCGCCTTCAGCGCGGCCAGCTGGCCTATGAAAGACGGTCGAGCAGGCCGTCGACGAAATCGGGACCCTTGGCGATCTTGTCGGGCGAGTTCCCGGTACGGCGCTCGTGCGCGGCGAACTCCTCGCGCAGGAGCGCCAGGGCCGCCGGCAGATCCGCGTTGGCCAATGGGTTGCCGACCGTCGCGAGGCTGCGCAGCTGCTTCGGCGACCGCACCGGCTGCCCCACGAGCTTTGCCGTTGCCACCATGGCCAGGTGGAAGCGGTAGTTGTTCCGCTCCGGCAGGCTGACCCCGGCGGCCTCCGATGCCAGGAACGCGTCGATCTCCTTCTGCGCCCGGGCGACCCAGAGATAGATCTCCACGGGAATCTCCTTGGAGAAGATCCGCCGGTACTCTTCGTCACGCTTGAGAAGGCTGGAAGGCCGGGCTCGGGAGTTGTCGGGGCGGCTGAGCCCCATCGCCATGACAGCCTGCGCGAGCAGCGAGATGCTCACGATCCGTTCCGCGCTGCGACCGCTGTTGCGGTAGAAGTTCTTCCGCCGGTCGTAGTACCAGTCGTGCCCGAGGAAGTACGCCTCGATGTCGCGTTGAATGTCGTCGGTGGCGCGCAACGACGCGGCCGGCACCGACGTCTGCCGGTTGGTCGCGCGGATGACGAGATCCCGGGTGGCTAGGTCGTCGCCCGTCACCAGGATGCGGACCAGCACCGAGCGGTCGAAGGCTGGATGGTCCGTCGGGGCGGTTCGCAGGAAGTTGAAGATGGTGTGCGAGGACTGCAGGCCGTTGACCACCTGCACGTCGTCGAGGGAATAGGTCTTGCTGACCGCGGTGGCCTTGGAGCAGACGATGGTGACGCCGTTGTTGAGCCACCAGAACTCGGGGCCCTCGGGGTCCTCCAAGGATTCCCGGATCTCCCGGTTCACCTCAACGTTCCCCTGGTAGTCCCGGACGTTCCAGTCGAAGATGTGCCGTCGGAGCCGGTCGTCCTCGTCGGTCAGGAAGGTCATGTAGTCGCGCAGCTTGACCAGGGCGACGTGGCTGTTGCCGCTGGTCGCGTTCTCTTGATAGGTCAGCTCCGTCGTGTATGACGGGACGGTGTTGGCCCGTCGCCACAGCTCGGCGGCCCCGAGGAACTCGACGTGGCCTTTGGCGCCCGGGATCACGCCAGCGAGCTGGGCTTCCAGGTCCCGCGCCTTGATCGCGACCTTGGTGTTGATTGAATTCGGGCCGGTGGCGCGGCCGCGGGTCGCGTACACGAAGTGGATCTCGACCTGGGGGTGCCGCGTGGCCAGCACGCGAAGAGCCTTCCGGAAGAATCCCGTCCGCGAGACGGTGCCTGGCGAGTAGAGCTTCAGAAGATCTTCCTCGTCTTCCGAGAGGCTCAGCAGTCGCGCAAGCGCGCTCGCCGCCTTGTCGATGGCCGTCTCGGTGAACGACGTCTCCCGCTTGGCCTGCACCAACCAGAGTTCGAGTTTGACGCCGCGCTGCAGCTTCACCGCAGAGAATCCGTCCTGCAGCACATCGCTGTCCTCGGAGAGGAGCACCCCATCGACGAACACGTAGATCGCGTCGATGGCTCCGTCGTTGCTGCCTCCGATGACACCGTCGGCCACCTCCTCCGAGGACAGTTGTCGCTCGGTAAGCGCCTGTTCGGCGGCGAAGAGCTCGAAGGCCTCGTCTTCGCGGATCGGGACGGGCCGCTCGGCCTGCCGCTGGACCAGGATTTGATCGAGCAATACCTGTTCGTTGTCGGCCACACACGAAGTGTAGGCAACTCCTTCAATACTCCGCGACCTCGGCGGCGGCCGCGGCGACCTCGCGCATTACCTCGCAGAGCGGCTTGTCGCACCTGCCGGCCGGCCCTGGAGGCGGTCCGGCAGGCCTACGACGCCGGACAGCAGCTGTGCGTGGACCGCCTGATCACGATCCACAGCTCCGTCCGAGACACCCCCGCCCCAAATTGAGTGCGAGGAAGGATCAACGCGGCTCGCAAGCGGGCTGCGCCGGCCCGGCCCCGGCCTGCTGGCGACCTTCGGACGGCATCAGCCGGGCCCGCCCGCCACGCTGGCAGGAAACAGCGACTTGTCCTGGTGGTTGGCAGCAGGTAGCTGAAGAATGAGACGGGAGTGGGCCGGACGATACTCGGAGGCGACCGTGAAATTGAGTCCTGAAGAGCAGTGGGCGTTGAACGCACGTTTTACCGACTTGATCGAGCGGGGCCACGTGGAGGTGGAGTACGAGCCCCGCCCGGTGAGGAACACGTTCGTGGTGGAGCTGAGCGAGGGCGACCTCACGTGGCTTTTCGAGGAGGCCCAGCGCCGCGGCGTCGGGCCGTCGGCGGTGATCCAGGCCCTGATGAGTCAGGCGCGCCGAGCGGCGAGCAGTTCGGCCGCAGATCAGGAGGCGGGCGAGGCCGGCTGACGCGAGCCCAACGAAGAACACCCTGCCTCGGCCGGGCGTTCTTGGTGCACCACTCAATCCTCGTTCAGGTCGTCCTCGATCCGCTGCAGCGCGTCCAGGACCGCGTCGTCGGACTCCGGCATCAGGTGCCCGTACACCTCGCTGGTCACCATCGTCGTCGAGTGCCCCAGCACTCGCGAGATCGTCAGCTGCGGCACGCCCTTGAGGAACAGCCAGCTCGCGAAGCTGTGCCGCAGCAGGTGCGGCCCGTACACCTCCCCGTCCAACCGCACCACATCCGGGCAGTCACACGTCGACACCGCGTTCGGCTCCGGGCCCATGTGCCCGGTGCACCGGGTGTACCCGGCGGGCACCCTCGCGCCACACGGCCCACCGGTCTTCGTCCGGCCGCCGAAGTCACCGCACCGGCCGGTGGCGCCTTCGCGCTGCTCCTCGCGCCTCGGCGGCGGATGCTCCGGGCACCGCTGCGCCTCGATCAACGCCGGCTTCCACACCCGGTTCCAGAAGTTCGAGTAGTGGATCGTGCCACCGTCGCCGTCGTGGAACACCAGCGCGTTCTTCTTGGGCGGCGCAAGGTGGACCAGGGTGTCGTACAGCGCTTGGCGGATGCTCACCTCGCGGCGTCGCCGCCCCTTCGTCGGTCCCAGGTACCGGTCGTCGCCCTTGCCCGAGCGCTTCCACGCGCGGCTGATCTTTACCTTCGCCCGGAGTGACCGCGCGGTTGGGTGGACGATGTCGCCCGTCTGCAGCGCGGTCGCCTCCGACCACCGGGTGCCCGTCTCGGCGAAGAAGTCCAGCAGCGGATGCCACTCCGGTGCAAACCGCGCGCGCACCAGTTCGTACTCGCGCCAGGTCAGGTACTTCTCCCGGCCCTCGCCGGTGTCCGTGTCGTCGACGCGGTCGCGGACGAAGTCCGTCTCCTTGCACGGGTTGCGTTCGATGTGGCGCGCGCGGACCGCGGCCTCCAGCGTCTGGTGCAGCAGCGCGAACTCGCGGGTGAGGGTCGAGTTCTTCACACCGGCCTCGCGGCGCCGGTTGATCCACTTCCCGACGTCGACCGCGGTGATCCGGTCCAGGGGCTTCGCGCCGAGGGCGGGCTCGATGTGATCGCGGAACTGCTGGCGGTATCCCGCTTCCGTACCGCGCGTGATGCGGGTCTTCGACTCGATGAAGTCAGCGAACCACTCCGTAAGGGTCGGCGCCTTCGACCGATGGCCGCCAGAAGGCTCAAGGATCGCGTCGTAGACCTGGTCGGCAGTCCACTGGTGACGGTGCGCCTCCGCGATGTCCTTCGCCTGGGTCGCCAGATCCCTGGACGGCCATGTCGCCGACTGAACCAGGGCCTTGCCGGCGGCGTCGCGGCGCAGAGCGCCCTTGCCATCGCACAGCCGCCACTGCACCCGCCACGACTCGCCCCGCTGCTCGATCCTCGCCACGCCGCGCTCCCACTTCACCGTGCACCCATGGGCGCACGCCCAGGGAAGGAAACGCAGTCTAGCGTCACGTCCCGTCGACACTGCTACATACAGAATCCGGACAAACCCGCATAACTGCAGGTCGTGGGTACCCTCTCCTGCCCGCTACGGATCAGAAGGTTAGGGGTTCGAGTCCTTCGGGCGCACTTCACGATCAAGGCCGTGGCCAGCGGAAACGCAGGCCACGGCCTTGATTGTTTCCCAGGTAGTGTCGTGATCTTCCGCATGTTGGGAGCGTGGTGCTCCGATGGTGCTCCAAAGTTTGTGTGCCGTCTGAGCGGGGGTCCGTGCGCGCCCGTGCTGACCAGTGCGTTTACGTGCCGCCTGGTCTCGATCATGGCTCAGATGCGCGTCGGTCGGCCGTTGGTAGCCGTCCATCGGCCGACCATGGATCTTCTTGGGGGGAGATCGCTGCGGGAATGGTCGGCCGGTGCTGACCTGGGTTGGCGCCCGGCGGGGGCAGGGCGGCACCGTCGGCTCAGGGTGAGGGCCGGTGGTGACGGTCGCATGGGCCGCGCATCTGATTTCCGCACGGCTGTCCTGTCACCAGGCGCCGCGCAGGAGATGCCCCTGATCACGGAGCGGATGAGAAACGCGATGGCCGGCTCGGCCGGGCACGAGCCAGGCGCCCGGCTCGTCCACGGGTGTCCAAACAGGTCTGAACCAGGTCGACGCCGGCTACCCGATCAGCTGCAGGGCCCGTGGCAGCGCCGGTAGCAACGGCAGTGACGGGAGCCAGCGAGGTACCGGTCGAGCGCTCTCGCCCAGAAACCTTTACATGCGGTGAGTACGACAGGGCTAGGACCGGCACCGGCGCAGGCCGATGATGGCCAGATGCGGCTCGGTTGCTCGGTAGCTCGGGGTGAAATGCCCGTGGGATCCGGCTGCGAAGAGACCGATAGCCGTGGCCAAGAGCGTGCATAAGCGGTCGGCGCCGCCCGCCTCCGGGTTGAACACGCGTCTTGACCGGAGGCGGGCGGCGCCGACTCCTACTGCAGCATCTTGCTGAGCATGTCGAACAGCGGACCGGCCTCGTTGAGGTTGCCGATCAGGATGCCCAGCAACACCCACCCCCACGAGCGGGGGATGGAGAACTGCAAACGGAGCAGCTCGGGGTCCGGCTCCGGAAGGTTATTTTTGCTCACGCCGCCGCTCCGCTCTCCGCGCGCTGACGCTGCACCTTTGGCCGCATGATCGGCCGGACCCGGTACTCGAAGTATCTCGTGAATCCCAGTGGCGACAGCGGTGCCGCCTTGCGCTTCTCCCGCCGCTCGACCAGGTTGAGCTCCATCACGGTCTTGAGCCCGCGCTCGGTAGTGTCCGCCGACCAGCCGTACCACTTCGGCATGTGCTCGGGCAGGATCATTCGCCACTTCCGCTCGCCGCACAGGACTAGCAGCATGGCCAGGCCGGGCAGCCCGACCACCTCGTCGAAGCCCTTGGTCCAGAACGTAGTGGGGATGTTGAAGTACGGGTCGTTGTTCCCGAGACCGGGCCGGGTGTAGGGCTTGCCCGAGCCATCCTCGCGGAGCAGCCTCACCCCAATCTTCCGACTTCCCTTCACCCGGCTCACCTCGACCAGGTTCTTGTCCGCCAGCTGCTGCAGCGTCCGCCACGCCGCGGTCCGCGCCGAGGCGGTGGTGGCGGCCTCGTGCGCGTCGAACAGCCGCGCCCACACCATGCTGTCGAACTCGGTGTACCAGCCGAGCTCGTCCTCGGCGGAGCTGGCCGCCAGCACGGTCAGGTACGCGCGCAGCGAACGCTGCGCACCCGTGTTCACGAACGACGCGAGTACACTGGCACGCGTCTTGTTCTGATCATTGAGCTGCACAAACTCACGTCGGAGCGGGACATTGAGGCGCTTTGCGCGCTTGAGGAGTGCGGCCCGGGCCTGCCCGCCCGTGGCCGCCTCCGCTGACTTGCCGGACGGTGCCGGCGCGGTTTCGTTATCCACGCCACCAACTTAGCCATACGAGTCGACCGACCTCAAACGATAGGGTCGACCCGTTCACAGACGAACCAGCGGGTCCAGTACTAAGTACCAGGTGACAATATCCGGCTGACGAGGACCCAGCTGACAAGCACCTGACGAGGACCAGGGGGCGGAAGAGCAGAATAGCGGCCCACGGGCTGCCGGACGAGCGACGGGTGCCGACCACTCCGGCGCAGTACCGCCACCACTTCACTTCCAGTGGGTCATCTCTCTACAGATTGCTTAAATCGGGCACGCGTGGAGGGCCGTTGATCAGGTCCCTCACCTCGTCAACCGGCAGCCAAGGCATGTTCAACAAGGCCCCTGGGCCAACCACCGGTCCTTCAGGAGCTTGACCACCGCGTACTCCGCGGTCATCAGCCCGTCGTCGCGCCGCAGCGCGACCAGATTTGCTTCGCTGGCGAACACGGCGGGGGTTGTCCGCGCTCCTCCGGCTGAGCCGCCGCAGCCTGACGGGCGGTGTCACGGAATCGGCGGCTGGTGCCGCCGGCAATTCGGGCATCGTGTCGCGGACAAGGGCTGGTCGGTGACACAGGCCAGGCACGACCAGCGTGACGCGGGCGTGCCGGTCACTGCCGGCAGTTCGTTCTGATGGACGGCGTGCCGGACCGTTAGGTCTGGGTCCTGGGCGGCAGCGTCCTGCAACGCCGCCACGGCAGGCAGGTCGCGGTCGAGGGTGCGTAGGACACGGGCGCCAGCGACACGCTGGATCGGGTCGGTGACCGCGAGCAGGCGGGTCACTGTGGCTGCGGGATCGCTCGAGCAGCGGCAGGCGAGCTGCGCGACCTGGTAGCGGCGTCGGGGCGGGTAATCCGCTAGCCGGGTCATCAGCAGGGTGCTCAGGGCGTCATCGGTGATGCCCAACAAGATGCGGCACGCGACCTCGGTGATCCAGTCCGATGCGGCGTCGAGAGCAACCACGAGCGCGGTCTGGTCTGCGGTGGTGAGCCGGGTGGCGTCCGTGTCCGGCTGAGCGTCCGGCATCGGGGTGGTGAGCAGTTCCCACACGTCTCCCATCACTGCCTCGCTCGCACACTCGGTTAGCGCCCGGCGGGCCTGCGCGGCGACGTCCGCCCGGTTCAGACCCGAGGCGGCAGCCAGTGCCGCGAACCAGCCTCGCCGGGTCTCGTCGTTGTCGACGCCCACGGCGTTTCCGAAGTCGGTTACGCTGACGTGCTCGGCGCGGGCCGACGCCAGCAGGTGGGCGAGGTCGTCGTAGCGCCATTGCCGGGTCAGCGACGCTGTGGGCGGTGCGTCGGACAGCCCGGCGACGGCTTCCAGCAGTGGCCGTTCCCGATCGGCCTGCAGAATCGGGGCGCTAAGCGCGGCCAGCGACGCGAGGCTGCGTTCGAGGGCCGACGGGTCGACCGGTACGCCGTAGCCGCGTAGCCTGCGTTCCAGCTCCAGCGACTCCCGCCAGTCCGCCCACCCGCTGATGGTCCGGATGTGGTTGGCGGGCTCCAGGCCGAGCTCGGGGAGGTGTTGTACGGCGTCGAACGCGCCGTCCACGTGCCCGGTGAGCAAGAAACCTTCCCGGACGAATGTGAGGACCCCGTCGGCGTCATGGACGGCTACCCCTGGGGGGTCGGGACGGTCGAGGCGTAACAGGTTGCGTACCGCGTCCGTCTCTGCCGGTGACAGATGCCGCTGGTCGGCGTCCGCGTCGGCGAGCGCGGCCAACCCGGCCAGCAGCGTGGCGCGTTCCGGATCGAGCCTCACCCCGGCCAGCAATTCGTCGCGGCGGGCCCGTAGCTGTGCGGGCAGCCGCAGCCCGGCCAGCGACGGCCACGGCAGCCAGCCGGGCCCGTCACGTTGCTCCTGGTTGGCGGGAGACCGGCCGGTCGTGGTGTGGTAGTCGCCGGTGTACTCGGCGCCGGCTGTGGCAAGGTTCTCCATCAGCTGTGACAGCTGCTGAGGGGTGAATTCCGCTCCGGCACGGGCTGCCTTCGCGGCGAACAACGCGGCTGCCGTGTCGCCGGACGCGTTCACCACCAGGGCGCGCACGTTCGCGTCAAGCTCGGCGGCGAGTATCAGTCCCTGGTGATGGTGCACGTCGTGCAGCGCCGTGGTGACCCAGGCCGTAAGCGCGTCGGCGTCGAGCAGCCAGGTGCCCATCGCCACGGCAATTTCGGTGAAGACCCGGCTGCGAGCGGCGATGCCTGCTCGGGTCCGCACGAACACCCCGACACGCTGGTCCCAGAACCACAGGACCGCCTCGGCTGCTTCCTCGGCCTGTCCCTCGGCGAGATTCCACCGGGGCGAGGTGAGCATCTTGACGACGGCAGCCTGGGCTGCCGTGGCCGGAACGGCACCACCGGATACCGACAGTAGCCGTCCCAGCGCTGCAAAGCCGTCGAGCAGCCGCTGCCTGCTCTGCTCGATCTGCCCGGGGTCGGCTGCCATGTCGCGGAGCTGCTCCCACCGCTGCACGCTGTTGGTCACTGCCCGTCTCAACAGCCGGGCGGGGCCAGCGGGCAGCGGCACCTCGCCTTCCTCGGCGATGACGAGCGCGAGAATCGTGGCCAGCAGCGGCACGTTGCCGAAGTCGCGGTGGTTGGCTCGGGTCCTGCGCAGCCACTGCTTCCTCGAGTGCAGCCAGTCCGAGAGGAGGTCCGCGTCGATGCGGCGGGCCGCCACGTGTTGCAGAACCTGCTCGAGCACGTCATCCAGCCCGTCCGGCGTCGTGAGCTCCGCCTGTGGAAAGTCCAGCTGCCCGGCAGCGGGCAGGGCATAGGCGCGCGTAGTGACCAGCACGCCGGTCTCCGCGGGCAACGTTGCGACGACGGCCGCCAGGCCCTGCGCGATGACCCCGCGCCGCGCACCGCACTCGTCCATGCCGTCGGCGAAGAGGGCGGCGCGGCCGTCACGGCACAGCTGCTCGAGTGCCCGGGCGAGGCTTTCCCGCTCGTCGCCCGGCGCCTCTTCGGCGGCGATCTCACACAGCACGCTCAAAGTCACCACGGCAGCGTGCGGGCACCGCTGGGCCAGCCTGCGCAGCGGCACGATCACCGGGACCGGAGCATCGTCGTCACGCGCCCAGCGCGCAGCGATCTGCCGCACCGCCGTGGTCTTGCCCATGCCCGGCAGGCCCACCAGCAGCAGGCAACGCCACCGCCGGGCTAGGTGCAGCAGCTTGACCTTCTCACGGCGCCCGTCGGGGTCGACGACCTCACCACGCAGGCCGTCCGCGAGCCCGGCGACCCGCAGCGGTGGAAGATCCTCGGCGAGCAGCGAGAGCTCGACGAGGCCGTCCGCGTCACGCAACCGTTGCCTGTGCGCTGCCACCGCGACCTGCTGCGCGCGTACGGCGACGCCGATCGGCCCGCGCAGATCGCGAAACAGCTCCAACCCGGCCCGGTCAAGGGTGTTGAGCCAGACCCCGACGTCGCTGGCGTAGGCTTTGCCTGCGTCCACTTGCATCAACTTGTAGAGCGCATCGAACGCCCTCTGCCCCGCATCGGCCGGGACGAGAACGTTTGCCAGCCGTGCCGCTGCGAGCTCCGATTCGGGGTTGCCGACCTCTCCGGCGTGGACCTTCAGGATGTGGGCGGCGTCGAGAATCCGCGAAACCTGTTCCTCGGAAAGGTCGGTGAGCAGGCCTTTGAACGTGTGCAAGGCGCTTCGCTGGCCAGCGGAGTACACCGACGTTCCCGCACGGCGGCGCCGCAGCGCCTCGCCGAGATCCATGATGGTCGAGGACGGTTCGGCGACGACCAAACCCAGCCGATCACCCGGGCCCAAGTCATCGACCTGGGCCTTCCACTGCTTGACGGTCTTGCGGAACTGGCCATCCAAGCTGCACTGGCGCTTAGCGGAGAGGTCTATGCGGGTGCCGTCGCTCAGCACGCAACCAAGGTCGTCGGTCGGCGCGTCGGTCTCGAATTCCACCCGTACCGGATACGGGCCGCTCGTGCCTTCCTCGAGAGGAAACGGTGAGTGTTCCACCAGTCCGCAACAGGCTAGGTAGGCCGCCACACCGGCGCGGTGAACCGCACCGCCTTCGTTTCCAGCGCCCCCACCTAGACCGGACATGTCCCTCCCCGCAGCAGCCGCCGTGCCGCTCGTGTCCCAGCATCCCGCGGTGGACGGATAGGACCACAGCGACGCGCCGCGCGTCGCCATTGCGGTCCGCTCATGACGCGCCCGCGCCAAGACGGATCACCGGGCGGGCGCATCATGGACGATCGTCCCAATTGTTACCGGCTACCGGAAGCGCGTTCGTAGCTAAGGGCCGGCGGTCTGACCCGGACTTGCTCACCTCCAAGGCGAGCCGCAGCCACTCGGGCGGCGCCTCATCGCGACCTTGGCCGCCCGGCTGTTCACCCATGGCCGGCTTGCCCACCGGCACCGCCAAAATCAGCTGCGGCGTTTCTCTTCTCGGCGCAGCGAGGGCAACGGGTTGGGCACGGCGACCTGAGGGAGGTGGCGGCGGACAACATCGCCGCCTTCGGGCGTGCCTGGAGTCCTCTCGGGCCCCAGGGTTCCATGGTCAATGGCGGGGACATGACCCTGCCCGTAGGCGCCGCGTACGTCGGCGTTGGTGTCAGCACCCTCGACTCGGACCGGGGCCGCTGGTACCAGGTCGCCGCGACGCTACGCGACGCGGCTGCCGCCGGCCGCTACCTGTCGGCTTTCAACCTCAAGGGCCAGTGCTACGCGGCGATGGTCGACGGCACCGTCATGCACATCGACCGCGATCCCGAGGCCCGCCTGGGTGACACCGGGATTCGCTGCAACAAGACCCTCGACCCGGATCGAATCACCTACCACAATCCCTACGCGAACCTCATCGAGCAGGGCGACGACGAGACCCGCTTGATATGGCGGCAGCTCATAGCGCTGAACACCACCCTCGCCACTCAATTGCTCGCCAGGCGGTCATCGTGACCCAGACCCTCAGCCTCACCGAGGCCGCCGACCTCAGCCGCGCGCCGGTCGACGTCACGGCCGTCCTCGACCACCTGGTGTGCGAGGCCGACGCCGCCGCGGCGACGAGCATCGGGTTTCCCGGGGCCGTGGACCTTGACCAAACCGAGGTCATGGCGCTCCTCGGCCGCCGGCTGTGGAACAACATCGGCGACCCGGCGGACCCGGGCGGGGTCGCTCATACGCGAGCGCTGGAGCAGGCCGTCATCGCCTGGGTCGCCGACATCCTGGCCATGCCAACCGACGACCGATGGGGCTACGTCACCACAGGCGGCACCGAAGGCAACCTGTCCGCCCTGCACGCCGCCCACCGCCGCTACCCGACCGCACGAATCTACTACTCAGCCGCCGCGCACTATTCGATCATCAAGTCGGTGGAGATGCTCGGGGCGCGCGGTGTGGTCATCGCCGCCCGCCCGGACGGTGAGATGGACTACGCGCATCTGGCGGCGCAGCTGCGCAAGCGCCGACGGTGGCCCGCCATCGTGGTGGCCACCGCCGGCACCACCCTCACCGAGGCCGTCGACGACAGCACCCGCATCCGCGCCGTCCTCGACGAGTACGGCGTTGCCGGGCACCTGCACATCGACGCGGCCCTGTCCGGTATCCCGCTCGCCCTCGACGGCCGGCTGCGCTTCGATGATGCCGGCGGCATCGCCAGCATCGCGATCAGCGGCCATAAGTTCCTCGGCGCGCCGACCCCGTGCGGAGTCGTGCTCATCCGCGGCAGCGTCCGCGGCCACGGCAGCCACGTCGCCTACACCGACACCCTTGATACCACGATCACCGGCTCCCGCTGCGGCCTGGCCGCCGCGCTGCTGTGGCACGCCATCGCCCTACACGGGCGCGAGGGACACCGGTGGCGTGCCAGCGAAGCACGAACCCTCGCTGCCTACGCGGTCTACCAGCTCACCGCCGCCGGATGGCCCGCCTGGCGGCACCCCCACGCGTTCACCGTCGTCATTCCCACCCCACCCGAACCAGTACGGAAGAAGTGGCTGTTGGCCACCGACGGCGACACCAGCCACATCATCTGCATGCCCGGCATCACTCGCGGTCAGATCGACGCGTTCGTCGCCGACGTGGCCGCCGCCGCACCACTGAGGTCGATCCCGCAGCCCCGGCTCTCGCCCGAATCGGGCACCGGCACCGCTGGGCACTGAACTGTTCTTTCTCCCGCACCGTATACCGATTCACGGAGGCGATCACCATGAGCCGGCTACGTCTTCCACCCCGAGTACCTGTGGCACGACACCGACACCAGCGCCAGCCTGCCGCCCGCATCCTCACCGCAGGCTCAAACCCTCAGCCGCCGACGGTAGACCACACCGTCATCGAGCGGGCCCGAACCACGCTCACAGCCCACCACCCCGGCGATGACGGCTTATGCCGCGGCTGCGAAGACCTCGGACAGTTCGCCCTGACGCCCTGCCCAACGGCGCGAGACGCCCTCGACGTCCTCACTCACCACCTGCCAGCCCAATACGGAGAGGCACGAAGCAGCAGACCGCTGTAGCCAAACGGCATCCCAGCCGATAGCCCGTCCAACACCCAAACCTCTGCTGCAAAAGCCCCCGTTAGCAGGCCTCGACTGCCGCCTTTGTTCGACAGGAGATGCTCCATGACTAACCCCGCCACCACCCCGCCCGGCGCCGCTCATCTGGAACAAGCCCGAGCTGAGCAGCCGTGGCTGACGCGGCTACGCGCATCGTTCGACCCGATCATTCGCCGGGAGCTAGCCGCCGTCGGGGTCCAACCCGGCCAGCGGGTGTTAGATGTAGGCGCTGGCGACGGCACTATCACGGCCCACCTAGCCGAGCTGGTCGGCCCGGCCGGTTCGGTCACCGCGGTGGACACGGATACAAACCTGCTCAACCCCACCCACATCATTGACGTCTACCAACGAGACCTGGCCGGGGAAAGACTGCCGGGTGAGCCTGGCAGCTTCGACGTCATCACCGCTCGCTGCCTCCAGCAGCTGCCCAGCCCGGCGGACGTCCTGGAGCAGTTGATCAGCCTGCTGCGGCCCGGCGGGTGGTTGGTCGTCGGCGAGCTCACCTATACGCCGCCGATGGTCTACCGGGCCAACAACGAAGCTGACTCCGCGTTGGTCAGCAACGTCATCCACGACATGATCGCCACCGTCATCGGCCACGACGGGCACCCCAACTGGGTCTACGACGCCGCTCCCTGGTTGCTCGATGGCGGCATGGACCACGTCTGCACGGTCCAGCACACCGAGACGTGGACCGGCGGCGGACCGGGGTGTGCACTCCTCGCCGGCACCGCCCGGGACCTCCGCGACTCCCTGTTGAAGGAAGGGTTCACCGACACGCAGCTGGGACAGTTCGCCGACCTCATGGCCAGCCCCAACCTGCTTCTGCGCTCCCTCCAATTTGGGGCGGTCCATGCCCGGAGAGCAGATACCTGACCCACCAGTGGGCGCGGACCAATCAACTTCCGCCCACTGGCGAAAGCCCCAGACCCGGCAGCAGTTCGCACCCAACTGCCGAGGTTCGGGGCGGTGGCGGCAGCCAACCCGGTGACTGCCGGGCCGGCCCTGTCAGCAGTCCCACGCGAGCAGGGATACCACCGGCCAGCGGCCGGCGGCGGGCCCTTCCTCCACTCCCCGCCGCCGGCCGCGCCCGCCGCCTAACTGCCAGCACTATCGAGCGCGATGCCCATATTTGTCGCGATCAACGGCCCCAGCGATGGCGCGAAGACCACGCTCGCCCGCCGATTGGCCACCCGGCTCAACGCCACAGGATGCTCGACCCGTTCGCCGACAACCCGTACCTGACCGAGCTGTACTCAAGGGGCGAGCGTGCTACCGACGATCTCGCGCCGAAGGTCGAACTCACCCTTGGCTATGACGGACTTCCTCGGCCCCAGGCCGACACGTTGCATGTCGTTCGACCCTGGCGCCATGGCCGGCCCGGATGAAGATCAATCCTCAGTTGTTTGGCCCGAAACTACGGGCGGGCCTGATGTGCGGCCCACGTGCCGGGCGCCGTCCTTCACTGCTATGCGGCGGTGTCGTTGCGGGGGATGAGGTCGGCGGCGGCGTCGGCGCTTCCGCGTTCGAGTTCGAGGATGACGCTGGTGTAGGTGTCGGAGGTCAGGCCGATGGTGGAGTGGCCGAGGGTTTCTTGGACTTCTTTCATGTCGGCGCCGCCGTGGCGTAGGTAGGTGGCGGCGCAGTGGCGCAGGTCGTGCAGCCGCACGGGCGGCAGCCCGGCCTTGGCGACCAGGTGGTCGAAGCGGTCGCTGATGGTTTGGGGGTGCCACGGCTTGCCGTCGGGGCGGACGAAGAACAGGCCGGTGTCGGGCCAGTCGGTTCCGTTGACGGTCTGCCAGCGGCGGCGCATGTCGAGGTAGGCGTGCAGGACGGCGATGGTCTTCGGGCCGAGGGGGACCATCCGGTCACCGGCGTCGCTTTTGACCGGGCGGGTGATGGGTGTGTAGCCGACGGTGGTGATCTGTTCGACGACGGTGAGGTAGCCGGCGCCGAGGTCGACGTCGTGGTCGCGAAGCCCGCACGCCTCCCCGCGGCGCAGGCCGCGGTGCAGGATGAGCAGGAACATCGCGTAGAGGACGATGTCGTGGCGTTCGGCGTGGTCGAGGAACCGCCCGGCCTGTGCGGGCATCCACACCATGACCGGGCTGGGACGTTTCCCGGTGGCCTGCCAGTGCTCGACCGCCTTGGCGGTCCAGACCCGTGCCTTGGGTCGTTTCGCTTTGGGTAGTTCGACGCCGAGGGCGGGGTTGGAGGGGATCAGTTTGGCCCGGACGACGGCGTCGTTGAGGGCCTTGCGCAAGGTGCCGTAGAGCCGTTGGGTGCTGGACGCTTCCATCGGCCGGATGCCTTTGACCGTCGCGCGCACGTCGGGGTCGGTGCTGTCGCGGGCGGCGCGGATGGCGTCCTGCTGGTGGCCGATCGCGGTGAACATGGCCTCGATGTGGGCGGTGCGCAAGCTCTGGATGGGGATCTTTCCGAGGTGAGGGGCCAAGTACAGGCGGATGTGGTCGGAGTAGCCGCGAACGGTCTTTTCCGCCAGCCCGCGCCGTCCTTCCAGCCAGGCGGTGAGGTATTCGCCGGTGGTGGTGGGAACGGAGGCGGGCACGCCGGCGCGGATGCGGGCAGCCACCGCGTCGCGGTCGGGGAGCGCAGTGCCGGGCCGGCAGGCGTGCAGCAGGTCTGCGACCTGTATGGCGAGGTCGTGGTCGCCGTCGGCGAGGTCGAGTAGCGCGCGGGCGTGGCGCAGTTCGGCGGTGGCGGTGTCGCGGCTGTCGAAGCCGGAGCGGCGCAGTTGCCGGCGCGGCTGCGTGGGCCGGGTGGGCAGTTCGATCTGGTAGCCCCACACGCCGTGGGTGGGGTGCCAGCCGCCGCCGGGGCGGCGTAGCTTCGGGCACCGGCTGCCGAGCCGCTTGCCGGTGTCCGGGTCGGTGCAGGTGCAGCGTTTGGTGAGGGCCCCTTCGGGGTTGCGGGCGCGGGTCACGGTTCCTTCTTTCTGTCGCCGCCGCTGTGCGGCGGGTCGATGCTGCTGATTTCGTGGTGGTGATCGACGCTTCGCATGCCGCCCGGGGTCAAGTCGCCGGGCGGGCGCTGCAGGCCGAGGGCGGTGAGGATGCCGGCGACGGGCACCTTGTAGCGGGCGCCGACGCGGATGACCGGCACGGGGAAGCCGCCGGTGCGGGCGAGTTCGTAGGACAGGGCGCGTCCCAGGCCGAAGACACGGCCGGCGGTGGGCAGGTCGGTGATCGCGCCGAGCGCGCGGATGCGCTCCTCGCTCCACACCCCGCCACCGCTGGCGGGGGTGCTGGGCGCTTCTGTGGGATCGATGTCGTGGCTGGTCACGGTGAGTACTCCTGACTTGAAGCAGAAGGGCGTTGAGTGAGATCGGTGCGGTTCGGCCCCGCCGGTGGGTGGTAGAGAGAACGTTCGCCTGGATCAGCAGCATCGCCGCTGCGTACGCGACTATGAGACCAAGCCCGACGAGCAATGCTCGAAACCTGTGGATGAGCGTCGGGAGGCGTACCCTCCCGGCGACGCTCCATGTCCAAGGAATCGAGTAGAGCCCGCGCGCCAACG